>JAFGFM010000123.1 GCA_016931115.1 Deltaproteobacteria bacterium
ATTTACCCTTTTAGAAATTATCAAAGATTGGTTTTTTAGATCTGTGCGCTTTTTGTTCCTGTTGGCAGGATAGAATGGCTCTAATGAACTTTACCAATTACTTCCCTTACCTTTAAGGCAAGGTCTTTTTTTGAAAAAGGTTTTGGTAGAAAATTGACTTCATCATCCAGGATACCCCTGTGTGCAATTACATCTGATGTATATCCTGATGTAAATAATATCGTTATACCGGGATAAGCGGCACGCAGCTCTTCTGAAAGCTGATGTAAAAATAACGCAACATCTTTTCGTGATGTTCCTTAATGGAGATAAAATTTTATCAATATGCCCGGGAAATGCCGTAGTTTTTCATGAGCCCGTACAACCTTGCCCTGCCAAGCCCGGCAATCCTGCATGCCTCCTTTATGTCACCATTGGTGACTGAAAGCAGTTCCGTGATATATTTTTTCTCATTTTCACAGATGACTGTTTCCCTTAATTCCTTGATTGTAGGAAGAATCCGTGACAATGCCGAGGTTATGTTTCTGTCGCTGCTTTTTCCAGCCCGGTCCATGTGATCAGTAATGGTGGAGCGGGCAAGGTCAATGCGGATTCGATCGGAAAGGTGTTTAGGAAAAAGCGTAGGTTCGTACCTTGCCTTGCTTATGGCCCCTTCAAGTGCATTTACCAGTTCACGTACATTCCCCGGCCAATTGTATGCCTCAAGGGTCTTGATAAATTCAGGGGAATAACCCTTTGTGCCTATCCTTTCACGCTCACAGGCCTTGCTGATAATGTTTAGTGAAAGCTCTTTTATATCCTGTACCCTTTCTCGAAGTGGAGGAAGAGATATGGTTAAAGACCTGATTTGGAACAGGAGATCCTGCCTGAGTCTCTCTTCCATGATCATATGTTCAAGGTTCCGGTTTGTTGCGGCGATAAGCCTGAAATCACTTTTAAGCTCCTCCTTGCCACCGACCGGTCTGAATCTCTTTTCCTGCAGTACCCTTAAGAATGTCTTTTGCACTGACATGGGGAGTTCGCCTATCTCATCCAGAAATAGGGTGCCTTTGTTAGCCTGTTTTATAAGACCCTCCCTGTCACGGTCAGCCCCGGTAAATGCCCCTTTAACATGCCCGAAAAGGGTGCTCACAACAAGGGTTTCAGGTAGGGCGGCGCAATCCACAATTACAAAATTATTGTCCCTTCTGCTGCTGTTATCGTGTATGGCAGATGCAAACAGCTCCTTGCCTGTACCGGTTTCGCCCATAATAAGGACTGTCTCGTCACTTATTGCGGCCTGGGCTACCTGATCAAGGCAGTACCTCATCTTTGCGCTTTCGCCTATTATGCCTTCTCTTTTAAGTACAATAGAATTGCCGATAGCCTTCTTCTCGTTCCGGTACTGGAGCGCCCTCACAAGGGGCAGTGTTATGCCATCAATTGAAAGGGGCTTTTCTATGTAATCCCATGCCCCGTTTTTTATGGCGAGCTCTGCACCATCAGGGCCACCTTCACCTGTGATGATTATAACCTCTGGAAAGGAAGGTGTGTTTTTTAACTTTGAAAGCAGGCTTAAACCGTTGCCATCTGGAAGGTTAACGTCAAGGAACACAACATCATATGGCTCTGAAATTGCCTTTTTATGGCCATCCGCAAGTGAATAGGCACAGTCTGACTCATGCCCTATTTTTCCTATAACAGCCTGTAATAATATGCAAATTTCCCTATCATCGTCTATTATCAGTATTTTTGCCATGACTTCTATGTTATTTAAGATTATCTATTCAATTAAGCCGGCTTCTTGAAATAAAGTATATTTTAGCATTTTTCGTGCCAAATATAGTTAGTTCGCATAATTTCTGCACATAAAGGTCAAAATCCAAATCGAAATGGATATCCAAATCCAAATCGCAATCGTCATCGAAATCGAGTGTTTCCCATGATCATTCATTAAAATCTTACAGCTTACTATATTATTTCCAGTAAGCAGCCTTCGGGGAAACAGAGCCTTGTGCTGTTCGATTTCGATGACGATTTCGATCAAAACAAGGATTTCGATTATGATTGCCGGATTTATATTGTGTTGTTGTCAGATAATTGACAGAAATTTTTAATGAGAATAGAGCAAGAGTAAGATCAAGAGCAAGAGGAAGAGGAAGCGTATATTAGATAGTTATATCCTTTGCCCTCTCCAGAATGACCCTGAAATAGCGGTGTTCCGGCAGTTTCAGGTCAGGGTCTTTCTCAAATATCTCCTTTACCATATCGCCTGTCATACGAAACAGGTCATGATTTTCAAATATTTCACCCAGCTCAAACTCGCTTAAACCGGATTGCCTTGTGCCTGTTATCTCCCCGTGGCCCCTGAATTCCATATCCATACGGGCTATTTCAAAGCCGTCACTCACCTTTTCCATTACTGAAAGCCTTTTTCTGCTCATTTCAGACATGCTCTCAGGGGATACAAGTATGCATGTCCCTCCTTTACCACCGCGGCCTACCCTGCCCCTGAGCTGGTGAAGCTGGGCAAGTCCCAGACGCTCAGGGTGTTCAATGATCATCAGTGAAGCGTTTGGCACATGGATGCCCACCTCTATTACTGTTGTAGCTACAAGAACAGCTATTTTTCCCTCCCTGAACTCCTTTAGTGTTGCATCCTTTTTCGCCTGCTCCATCTGACCATGAAGATATTCTACCCTGTACCTGGGATTAATTATCTTTTTAAGACCGGCGGCCATCTCAATTACACTTTTAAGTTCCATGTTTTCGGATTCATCTATCAGCGGGCAGATAATATAAACCTGGCTCCCCTCCTCAAGCATTTTATTCATACTGTCAAAAATCCATCTTTTCTTTGCCCTTTCCACCAGGATGGTTGAGACAGGTATGTGTGTGCCAGGGTACTGGGCAATTATAGAGACATCCCTGTCATAATAGATGGTGAGCGCAATTGTCCTGGGGATTGGTGTGGCTGACATGGATAATACATGGGTATTTTTACCCTTTTCTATTATCATTGAACGCTGGTTGACCCCGAACCTGTGCTGTTCATCAATCACTGCAAGCCCTAGGTTATCGAAGTTCAATCTCTCCTGGATAAGGGCATGGGTGCCTATGACTATATTATAGGTTCCATCTTTAACAGAATCGTATATCCTTTCCTTTTCCTGCCTTTTAAGGGCGCTGGTGAGAAGCACAGGTTTAAAACCCATTTCAGGCGGAAGGGCGCAGAAATAGGCCATGTGCTGCTCTGCCAGGAGCTGGGTAGGGGCCATGACTGCCACCTGAAGACTGTTCTTAATAGCCATATAGGATGCTGCCACTGCAACAAGGGTCTTCCCTGTGCCCACGTCACCCATAATGAGCCTGTTCATTGGTCTCCCGCTGATCAGGTCTTCACGAATTTCTTCTATGCATTTCTGCTGATCGCCTGTTAAAGGGAATGGAAAAAATGCCTTTATCCCTTTGAACATGCGTTCCGGTATCTTTAGCGGGGGGGTAGTTTGAAAACCCCTCTGCTGCCTGTCATGGCTCATCCTGAGGGTGAGGTTTAAAAAGCGGTCAAAGATTATTCTCCTGTGAAAGGGGGTCTCTCCATTTATTAATCCCTGAAGATCACTGCTGTTATCAGGGAGGTGCAGTGCGCTGATAGTCTCTTTAAGACCGGGCAGATCTGCCCTTTTTAAAATTATCTCCGGAACAGGGTCAATGATTAGATCAAGGTATTCCTTGATGGCTGCCCTGATAAGGGGCCTCAACTGCCTGTTAGAGAGCCCCTCTATCAGGGGATACACAGGTAATAGTGCAGGCGCTTCATCATCACCCGCAGTTGTGATATCAGGGTGGTACATCTGTATCCTGTGGTTGTGAAATGTGACAGTGCCGTATGCACATATCTCCTGCCCGGTGCAGCAGAATGAGGTAAAATATGCCTTTTTCACATTGAACCAGCAAAGGTCAACCTGAAAAATATTCTCGCCCAGGATTATCTTAAAGATATTTTTTCTGGAACGAAAGAGCCTCTCCTCACCCGATGAGAGCACCTTTCCTTTAATATAGGCGGGTTTGCCATACTCAAGCTTATTTAATGGGGTGATCTTTGTCCTGTCCTCATAGTCTTTTGGTATTAGATAGAAGAGGTCAAGCACAGTGGATATGCCCCTTTTATTCAGGCCTGCTGCCCTTTTGTCCCCAATACCCTTGAGTTTTGATACCGGTATGTTCAGGAAATCATTTACTATTGCGGAAACAGCAGGCTTCCTGTCACTCTTTCCAGCCATGTGCGCCTATCAGATCCACAAAGCGGCATCCGCCATGCCTGACTGTTTTGTATCCGGTTTTTAGCCTGATCACCTCGATCAGATCCTGGTTTGTCTTTCCGCCAACAGGGATTACCATCCTCCCCCCCTCAGCCAGTTGCTCTACAAGTTTTTCAGGTATCTGCGGCGCTCCTGCTGTGACAATTATTGCATTGTAAGGGGCATACTCCTGCCATCCTAAAGTGCCGTCATAGTACTTGAAAAGGATGTTTGTATAATCAAGGGAATTTAAAAGATACCTGGCCTTTTCCATGAGAGGGCGGATACGTTCGATGGTGTAGACCTTTAACGAGAGTTCAGCCAGTATGGCTGTCTGGTAGCCGCTTCCTGTTCCTATCTCAAGGGTCTTTTCCTTGCCTGTGAGTTTCAGTATCTGGGTCATAAGCGCCACAATATAGGGCTGAGATATTGTCTGCTTGTGCCCTATTGGGACAGGGTGATCATTATATGCCTCACCCGCAAGGGCCTCCTCAAGGAACAGGTGCCTGTGCACCTTTGACATGGCCTCAAGCACGAGCTTATCTTTTATACCCTTTGGGATGAGCTGGGTTTTGATCATCCTTTCGCGTGCATGTTTGTAGTCGTGATTCATTCAGGCTCCATGTCAGGTTTATAAAAAGCGTTAATCTGCTCCAATAAAAATAGAATATTCAGCCAGGCTGGGTGTCCTTTATTAACCTATTTTTTATTCTCAAACAAGAGGAAATGTTATTTATAGTCCATCTGGAACCAGCCTCTCTCTGGATGGGCACTGTCTAAATCTTTCATTGACCGGGATATTCCCTTTTATGGTACATATCTTGCAAATATAACAATGGTTGTAGTTTAAACGACTTTAAAGCACCTGCCTTACAAAGATGAAATTATGTGTTGCCGAATGAATATTAGATGGCCTGGGAATGGGAAATATGGAGAATCAGAAGGCGTTGATAGATAACAAAACCCTTTCAGAGGTGGAGCTGAATCTGGTAAGAAGGCTTTTTACTACCCTCCTGCTTACTGTCAAGAACCTGACATTATACCCTGAGGGCCATGGTATATGTAAAAATTCCATTACCCAGTTTTATACCCAGCTTACAGCATATATAAATAAATTTGGAAGATTAAGGTTTGAGATAGAAAGGGAGCAGATTATCTGCCGTGATGGGATAATTGCTGAAGGGTTGCCAGAGGAAGGCACCCTGCATCATACCCTTTTCAGGGACGGGATAAGATGGCTTGAGTTTACACCCGGGGTGGAGCAGAAGGAGGTCAACGATTTGCTGCTGATAATCAACAGGTATATAAAATTATCAGCAGAACCTGAAGGTGATATTGTGACCGCACTCTGGGAAAACCCCTTTCCCCATATTCTGTATGAGGTTACAGAGTTTTTTTCGGGTAGTGGCAATGAAGAGGAGGATTTTAATGATATTGTTTCAGGCAAGACCGCATCAATAAACGAAGGAACGGAGATGAGGGAAAAGGCCCATCAGGCTGACCCCCCTATTGATCTTCTTAACATCTCTCTTACACCTGATGAGGAGATGAACTTAAAAGAGATGATCCTTTCTGAAGAGGAGGCTGACATAACATCATATCTGGATGCCCTTCTGGATAGTCTCCTGCAGCAGAAGGAGGAGGATGACTTTTCAAAGATCCTTGATGTCCTTTCAGAGGAATTCACACTTTCTCTTGGCAGGAGGGATTTTGATATTGGGCTCAAGATCCTTATGGGGCTTCAATACATAAGGGATATATGCAGGGAAGATTTGCCCTGGTCAGATACACTGATCTCAGGGTTTCTTGCCAGTGTCTCAGGTAAAGAGGCCCTTGCACCACTTCACGAGATATGGGAACAGATAGAAACTGACGATGCTGCCATCCTGTACGATATATTTATTCTTCTTGACAGCAGCGCGATTCATACCCTTTTAACGCTCTCTTCTAAACCCCAAAGCGATGCCAAAAAAAAGGTGCTCCTGGATGCCATTGTCCACTTTGCCTCAAGGGATGCAAACGCCCTGGAGCTTGCCATCAACAATGCGGGCGATAATCTCCTTGAAAGGCTTGTCTCTATTCTTCTCAAAATGGATAACCCTCAATCCATGAAATACCTCCAGAGACTTTCGCACCATTCATCCGGGTCTGTAAGATACGCCGCCTTAAAGGGAATACTCAAGATAGATCCTGGCCGTATGAAAGATATGTTCAGCCTTATAGATGATAAAGAGGATTCCATAAGAGTGCTTGTTCTGGAACATATGGCGAGTTCACGCGATCCTAATGCAGAGGAGCTTCTTGTATCATACATAAAGAAGATCAGGTCAGGGGATTTCTATGCAAACCATCTGATACAGTGCTTCAGGACACTCGGCAGATGCGGTTCGGCCCGTTCTGTGCCATTTCTTCGTGAGACACTTTTAAAATGGGGTTTTTTTACCGGTTCGAAAAGGGCGATAATAAGGAAAGGGGCTGCCATTGCCCTTGGCACACTCGGTATCCCGGAGGCAGATAAGGTCCTTGATGCCGCAAAAAGGTCCATGTTTCCCGGCATAAGGAAGATAGTGGGCAGTGCGATACAGGAATTGTCAAAGGAGGTACCTGCAAATGACAGATGAAAACAGGGCCATGCCTGGAATAAACGCGATTGAGTTTATAAGGGTGATGCATAACCTTATCTATACAGCAAGGATACACAAGGATAATAACAGGCTTATTAAGGAGTGCCTTGTAAAGTTCAAAGCTATTCTTGATGAAATGACAAAAGAGGGTGATTTTAAGCTCCAGCTCTGGCGCGGCAGGTTCCACATAGATGGCGAAAAACTCCGCGCAGGAAGGGAGAGCCAGAGTATCATTAATGAGATGGTGGGGTACCTCTCTGAAAGGGGTATTGGGGCCATGCAGTTTTCCATCACAAGTTCAAAGGCCTCATTTACCGATATCATGACACTGATACGCCTGATTGATCTCTCCATAAAAAATGAATCGCCCTTTGAATGGCTTAAAGCCAAATTCCCCGGATATTCCCTTGAATGGGTAGATATCCAGAAGAAAAAGGATGATGAACATCATGGCGATGAGAGCGGGGAGGGTTATAAACGAAAGAAAAAGGCCAAAACCGCCTATATGATGGCCCTTGATACTGTAAAGGATGTTGCAGAAAAGGCATCAAAGGGTGTAGCAGGTGTGCTCAAGGCAAGAAGGCTTGCCCAGAATATAGTGGATCTGATCCATGAAGACAGGTCACTGATACTTGGACTTGCAACCATCCATGAATATGATGATTATACCTATACCCATTCGGTTAATGTCTCTCTTCTTGCCACATGCCTTGGAAAGCAGATAGGTTTATCCAATGTGGTGCTTGAGCATCTCTCTGTATGCGGCCTGTTCCATGACCTGGGTAAGGTAGGTGTGCCCAGGGATATCATCCTCAAGCAGGGAGCACTTAATAATGCTGAATGGGACATGGTGCAGAGCCACCCACTGCTTGGTGTAAAAAGGATATTGAGACTGAATGCAGACAAGGAGTTGAGGTCAAAAATCATACTTGGTCCCTTTGAACATCACCTGAACCCTGACATGACAGGCTACCCCAAGACCCATTTCATGAAAAAGCTCAGCCTTTCAGGAAGGATCTTACGCATTGTTGATGTGTATGAGGCGCTTACTGCTGACCGTAAATACCGCAAAAGGTCTTTTACCCCTGATGAGGCCTTAAGAAAGATGTGGAGCGAGGGGGAAAAGAGTTTTGATATGGTGCTGCTAAAACATTTTGTAAGGATGATGGGGATATTCCCGATCGGCTCCGCAGTGGAGCTATCAGACGGGAGGTTTGCCATTATCATGGATTACCCTGACGGTCCTTTAGCCCCTGCTACAATAATGCTTCTTGAAAAGGACAGCAGCGGAACACTGTTACATGGTGAAGTGAAAAGGCTTTCAGGCGGAAGGGGTTATCCAGGGGTCAGCATTAAAATGGGGGTTATCCCCTCCAGCATTGGTGTATCTGTAGCAGAACTTTTATTGAGCTGACAAGCTCTGCACATCTGCCCATTCTTTTAAAATTTAGTTAGCATTGGTGAAAATGTACAGCCTTTATTCTCACCACGGAGTACGCGGAGAAGATATTTTAAAAACTCTTTGAACTCCCTGGCCCGCCATAGCCTTGGCGACGGCGGCTGTGCCTCTGTGGTGAATGCTATGGGGCTATAGGATACCTCTTAGTCTTTCAGGCGTAATGATCTCTTTCAGGCCTTTTGAGACATTCAATTAACCCTTCCATAGGACATTTCAATATCAGTGTATTTGTTTCAAATTATGTAAAGAACTCTCACTATAATAGGTAAAAAAATGCTACATAAAGGAAATAATGTACCTATAGTTTAAGAAATATATTACATAGTTGATAAATTTTATAATTAATGTAGGTTATAACTACTTGATAATTCAATAAATAAAATTCAGGCTAATAATGGCATATTTGATGCAAAACCGGATGACTAAGTTTTATAAAGTCGCCTTTATAAGGCAATATTTTTTCAGAGATTAGGATTGTTTTTCACACTCTGTTGGGAGCGGGGTATGTGAGAAGGGTTAAAAGGGAGGAAAAATGAAAAGATATATTAAGAATGCGGGGCTATTATTTTTATTTGTTATTTTTTTATCAGGCAGCACCTTTGGGGATATTGTTAATGGTGATTTTAACGAAGGACTTAATGATTGGACTGCTGACCAGAATATGGGAGAAGATCTAACAGGTGGTTATGTTTTTAGCGAGAATGGTCAGGCAGTGCTGCAAACAGCCGGTTTCAGTAATGGCATCTATATGGTCAGTCTCTGGCAGTCGTTTGAAATACCTGATGGCGCAACCACATTGTCCTTTGATTTTTTATTTGATTACAAAACATCTGAAGATGATTTTGTACTGGATCTTGATGGGGATGGTGATGTAGATGAAGATGATCTATCGGATCAAAATGGGGATGGGGTTCTGGATGGAGAAGATGTTAACACCTTCCCAGATTGGTTCCAGGTTTCCTATTTAGATGATGATGCCAGCTCCTCTTACGATAGATTTTTCATTGGTGTCGATACTGCCGGTTTTTATGATGATACTTTTGTTGATCTTCCAACTGGAACTATAAACAATCTGGAAGATAACTGGTATAGATATACTACTACTATAAATGATCTTGCTGGTAGTACTGGAACTTTATACTTCGACCTTAATGATCAGAATGATGGTTGGTATTCAAGAGCCAGGGTGGATAATGTTGTAATAAGTACTTCGGCTGCACCAGTACCTGAGCCTGCAACCATGCTGCTTCTTGCATCGGGTCTGGCAGGGCTGGCAGGTTTTCGCAAAAAATTCATAAAAAAATAAACTGGTAGACCAGCTAAAATATAAAGCTTTATTCGTATAAAATTTTTTTAATAAAATCAGCTGGTAGATGTCTTGAATCTACCGGCTATTGTTGGTTTTAGTGTCCAGATTAAACTGGAACATTTTTACTTAAATTATAGTAATAATGCTAATAAATCGTCATGCCCGTGCAGACGGGCATCCATTATAGCCTTTTAAAAGTATCAAAAGTGGATTCCCGTCTTCACGGGAATGACAGTTTATATCCTTTTGTTGTCATACTGTAACTTGATTGCGGTATCCAATTGCGAGGGTAATAAAAAATTAAAATGAATATATATTAGGTAGTGTCCATCCAGAAAGAGGCAAATTCTGGATGGGGCTTTCAGCTGTCAGCGATCAGCTGTCAGCTAACTCTTTGGATTAAAAGTCTTTTGCTGAAAGCTGAACGCTGATGGCTGACCGCTTGAATCCAAAAA
>JAFGFM010000124.1 GCA_016931115.1 Deltaproteobacteria bacterium
AATTATCCCGTGCCCATAGAAACCGATACAGGCAAGTATTCGCTGGAATAATCTTCGCGGTGTTAAGATCAAAGATATATGCGCCTGAGTAAAATCAGGCATATACAGATGATTTGATAAAACTATAAAGTTACAGATACAATTTTGATGAAACCGGAATTAAAGATATATTTTGCAGGGGCGATCCGGGGAGGAAGGGATGATGCCCATATATATGCAGAGATCATCAGCTTTCTTAACGGCTTTGGCGAGGTGTTAACAGAGCATGTAGGTGATCAGTCCCTTACAGAAGCAGGGGATGACGGGCCTGATGACAGATATATCCATGATCGTGACATGGTATGGCTCAATCAAAGTGACATTGTTATAGCAGAGGTTACAAACCCGTCCCTTGGTGTTGGATATGAGCTTGGCAGCGCTGTAAACATGGGTAAGCCAATATTATGCCTTTATAGAATGGATGCACGGCAAAGACTCTCTGCCATGATAAGCGGTAGCCCGGATATGAAGGTTGCCGAATATAAAAGCATTAATGAAGCTGAGGAATTAATCAAGGTATTTATTAACAGTGTAACATCAGGATTGGGTAAGGACAGGAATAAGTGAAAACACCCCTTGAACTGCTTGCACCTGCGGGCACCGCAGAAATCGGTAAGGCAGCCATTGACCACGGCGCTGATGCGGTATATATCGGTGCGCCCAGATTCAGCGCAAGGGCACAGGCAGGTAACAGCATTGATGATATTGCAGGACTGGTTCAGCACGCCCACCTGTTTCATGCAAGGGTCTATGTCGCACTTAACACCATCCTGACAGACCCTGAGACGGATCAGGCAATGGATCTGATAAGGTCTCTTTATGAAGCGGGTATTGACGGCCTGATCATTCAGGATGTCGGGCTCCTTGAACTTGATCTGCCGCCCATCCCACTCATTGCCAGCACCCAGATGCACAATACCACACCTGAAAAGGTTCAGTTTCTTGAATCTGTCGGTTTTAAAAGGGTAATACTTGCAAGGGAACTTTCACTTGATGAGATCAGGGCCATACGCAGCAAAACAAAGGTGGGGCTTGAGGTATTTGTGCACGGCGCTCTCTGTGTGTCATATAGCGGCCATTGCTATATGAGCCAGTATGCATTGGGGCGAAGCGGAAACCGCGGTGTCTGTGCACAACCCTGCCGACACCAGTATACCCTTATTGATGGTAATAATAAAACAGTGATAAAGGATAAATATCTCCTCTCCATTAAAGACATGAACCGCATCGGGGTTATAGGCGATCTGGTGGCAGCAGGTGTAACCTCCTTCAAGATAGAGGGCCGTTACAAGGAGATAGAGTATGTAAAGAATATCACGGTCCTTTACAGGCAGGCAATCGACAGGTTTATTGAAGATAATCCCGGATATTGCCCTGCCTCAAGCGGCACATGTAAATTTGGATTTAAACCTGATCCCTTCAGGACCTTTAACCGCGGGTTTACATGGTATTTTATTAATGGTGAACGTGAAAAGATGGCGACCTTTGATTCACCTAAATCAATGGGTGAGTTTACAGGCGCTGTGGAAAAAACCGGTCGGGACTATTTCAGGATAAAAGGTCATAAACTTTCAAATGGAGACGGCCTCTGTTTTATAAACCATAACCATGATCTGACCGGGTGCAGGGTGGATAAGGTCGAAGAGAACATGATTTTTCCAAATGCCATGACTGATATAACAGTGGGCACGGCCATATACAGGAACCTTGATCTTGAATTTACACGTATTCTGAAAGGGTCGGTTGAATGCAGGACAATATCGGTTGCGATGGATTTTATACAGGATGAAAAAGGCATAAGGCTAACCGTAAAAGATGAGGATGGGGTTACAGTAGAGATACAGCAGGAGTTACAGTTTGAACCGGCCCGAAACCCTGAGCTAGCCCGTTCCACTATCGATACCCAGTTGATGCGTACAAAGGATACCCCCTACAGGGTGAAATCAATATCCATCAGTCCTGACCAGCCGGGTTTTATGCCCCTGAGTATTATTAATGATATCAGGCGGAGCGCACTTGATAAATTAACCTTTACACGTATTGATCACTTTTGTAACAGAGGTGATAAGATTGTCCCCAACGATGTCCCATACCCTGAACGGAGGCTTGATTACAGGACCAATATCCTGAATTCAAAGGCACTGGCCTTTTATAAGAGACACGGGGCTGATATATTAGAGATGGCCCTTGAGGCAGGAAACAGTATCAGCAAAAACGATATGAAGGGCAGGGTGGTAATGACCACAAAGTACTGTTTGCGGCATGAACTGGATGCCTGCCTCAGATCAAAGGATAATAAGAATAACAGGCTGAAAGGCCCATTAACGATTAGTGACAGGCAGCATACCTACCGTCTTGATTTTGACTGTGTGAATTGCCGGATGATGATTATTGCTGAATGTGATGCCCCTGAGGTATCGGGAGTAAATATCAAAAGATGACACAGGCAAGGCGACATGAACCGGGGGGCATCTCAATTATTTATGAGGACAGGGATATCATAGTTGTAAGCAAGCCGGTTGGGCTTTTAACTATTGGCACTGACCGGGAAAAGTTAAAGACTGCCCACTTTATACTCAATGATTATATAAGAAGAGGTAATTCCAAATCATCCGGCAGGGTCTATACAGTACACCGTCTTGACAGGGAGACGTCAGGCCTGCTTGTTTTTGCAAAAAGCGAACAGGTAAAAAGGTTTCTGCAGGATAATTGGGAGGATACTGAAAAGCACTACATTGCCATACTCCACGGTAATCTGAAGGAGAAAGAGGGCGCCATATCATCATACCTCGCTGAAAACAGGGCGCTCAGGGTCTATTCGACCAGTGACCCATCGAAGGGAAGGCTTTCTCATACCGCATATAAAGTCCTTGATGAAACTAAAGGGTTCACGATGGTTGATGTTAACCTTATCACAGGTCGCAAGCATCAGATTCGTGTACACTTCGCAGAGAAAGGGCATCCTGTGGTGGGTGACAAAAAATATGGTACAGGTGAGAACCTTTCTAAGAGGCTTGCGCTCCATGCCCGTTCCATTTTGTTTAATCACCCGTTTACCCGTAAGCCAATGACATTTGATACAGGCATACCTGATGAATTTTCAAGGATTTTTCACCGGCTTCAAGGTTAATATTATTCATGTCGATAAAAAATAAAAAGCTACCTGATAGCCTATTCTCAAAGATCGAGCCACGATTGTTCCCCTCATATTTTTTTATATAAGAACATTTTTCGCGGCGCTCTCATTTTGTCAATAATGAAGGGTTTGACCTAACAGCCTTCAGCCTAAACCGCTTCAGCCTTTGTCTACCTTCGGGCGATTGCGACTGCTTGAGCTTTTTAGACTGTAGGTTATGGGCTGATAGTAAAGGCAATAACAGACTTGGGTGACAGCATAAGGGTATTTTTTTGACAGGATTTACAGGATATACTGGATTTTTTTTAAAAAGGTTTGAAACACTTGTGGCCTATTATGAAAAACAGGGATCTGTTGACAATAGAACCTTGGAGCATTAGAAAACATAGAACCATTGCGTTCAATCTGCGAAAATCTGCGCAATCTGCGGATTAGTTTCTGGGTAAAGGAGAAGACATTTGTTGGGTTGCTTCGCTTAACCCAACCTGCTGACTTTTGCATGATAATTTTAGCAGTCAAGTATCCCCAATTTTACTTGTTGAAGTAACTCTATATTGTCTTCGAAGGCATGTCCTGATTTATAATAGGAGTCAATCATCCCTTCAACAAGTCTATAACGCCCTTTGTCTTTTGCTTCCTCTTCCAGTATTTCGATTATCTTCTTTTTTGATTCAGGTAATGCAATTTTCGCCATGTCTCGCCCGAGCAGTCTGGCGCCCGCGTTTTTGTGATAATCGCCCTGATCTTTTTTTATTTTGTCGAAAATATCATTTTCTTCATCAAAGATTCTTTCTTCATTACCGGCATAAAGGTAATTATGAAGTATTAGGCTAAGATCCTGTGCATCCCTTCCACGTGCGGGATTATCATGCCATGCGATTATTTTCATAATTGCAAGCCCTGCCAAGCTTGTGACTTTTATTTCTAGCACCGGACTGTTTCTTAGTCTCGCCAATATGGCAAACTCAAATGATTCGCTGAATCCAAGTGTGTTCATCTCATTGCCATCTTTCGATGGCCAGGTGAAACTGTACTCCGGTCCTGCGATATCACCGAAAGGAATAATATCAACAAGAAGAATTTTTTTAAATTTTAATCTCTGTTCCTGTCTGTCCTGCTCAAATTTCGCTGTATCAATTAATCCCTGTTTAAGTGTTTGGTATTGTCCCCAGTCGGCGACCTGCACTCCTAAGTCAATATCCATTGTCGCTCGTTTTGTTTTTAATTTGTAACCATATTCAAGGATCAGATCTCTTGCTGAAGCGCCAACAACAAAAAAATTAAGGCCTTCAGCATCTGCTGTATTTTTTGTGATCTCAAACAGTTCTATTATTAATGGATCA
>JAFGFM010000012.1 GCA_016931115.1 Deltaproteobacteria bacterium
TATTATTATATTCCGGCTGTTTTTGTCATTATCTTCTGGACCTGTTTCAACGAACAATTGATGGATACGGCTTTTCCATCGTACATTTAGACGGTTATCAATGGTTTTTCCCATTTACCAGGCTTGATTTTCAAGTCGGTATTTTTTGGCCAGAAAATTCATGGTACGGACTAATAATTCTCATTCCTGCAACTATCTTTTTATCATTATTCAGTAAAAGGTAGTCATTTATATATTTATCGATGATATCCGTCTGTTTCACTCCTTTCAAATCTCATCTGACATATCTGTTCCGAAACCAGCCCCATCATAAAAATTATAATTGATGTTGAAAAAAGCAGGGCACTCATGTTTGTGAATCTGTTTGCAGTGATGTATGTAAAGATATAGTAGGATATTCCCATTATAAAAAATAAAAAACTTATAGGCAGAAATACCCTCAAAGGGGAGAAAAGAGTACATATTTTTGTGATGATTATAAAAAACCTGATACCATCTCTGAAGGCCTTTATCTCGCTTGTCCCCTGTTTTCTTCTCTGAACATCAATCGGAATGTATTTTATGCTTCTTCCGCTTCGCAGCACTCCCAGGGTTATTGTTGTAGGGTAGGAATACTGATTCGGCAGCAGATACAATAACTTTTGAGCAATCTCCGCTTTAACTGCCCTGAATCCTGAAGTAAGATCCTCAACCTTGAATTTTGCCACATAGGAAGCAAACCAGTTGAATACCCAGTTGCCTAAGGCCCGGATCAGGGACGCCTGTTTTTGCCTGGTTCTGCTGCCAACAACCATATCATAATCAGGCAAATATTTTAATAGTTCAGATATATCCTCGGGTCTATGCTGACCATCACCATCCATAAAAACCAGCACTTCTCCTGAAGCAATTCTTATTCCGCTCTTTATTGCAGCGCCATTGCCAATATTATAGGGATGGCTGTAAACAATGGCGCCGGATTCAGCTGCCACCTCTGCTGTATTGTCCGTGCTCCCATCATTAACAACAATGATTTCAAAACCCGGATATATGGTTTTAATCTTTTTTACCACTTCCCTTATGGTAGCGGCCTCATTATAGGCCGGTATTATTATGGAAACATCTGTCCTTTTCATTTCATCATCCTTTAAACATCAATTACCTGTGACTGATCCGCCCGGGCCTGTAAGCATATAAGATTTATTTCCCTTTGGATGATAGGCTCTCATTGTATAACCGGTCTGGTCCCCTCCTACATTCATAACCACACCTGGAGATGTGTAAAAATCAGGTTTTTTGGCTAGTTCTTCTATTGAGTTTGCATAGGATTTATGCTCTATAAAATAGGCCTCCTGCGCTGCAGCGGCATTTCTCAGATCACTTACCGCGATTGAGTTATAGGACTTTATCCTGTATGCAGAAAACTGAGGTATGGCTATGGCTGCAAGAATACCGATTATGGCGATAACAATCATTATCTCAATAAGCGTGAAGCCTTTGTCTAACTGAATTTTCATTTTCACCTTCCATAAGAATGTTAAAGTGAGAAACCATAATACACATCAACATATGATGAACATCTATGCTGATTAAAATATTATTATCGGTACTGATTTTACACCTGTTTAACAATAAAGCTATTTATTTTTTTTCTGCAATATATTTAAACCAATCCCATTCTCATAATAGATAGGTATGGTATATTCCCTGAAAAAGCTCTTCAGAATCTCCTGTTTCACTGGAGAACAGTTATCCTTTACCCATTTATCAAATACAAGTAATGAAACAAGCACATGGGTAATCCCCGCCTTTTTTAAAGATGACAATATCATCTCAGGATTATTTGATGCAAGGATCGCCCTTGTAAAAAGGGCTTCATCAGTCACATAATCCCTGTCACAATAGTAACCTCTTCGCCCCAGATAGACAAAGAGAATTTTTGAATCCTCAGCAAGGGTTTTATTTATAAATTTAAGGGCAGGATATTCAGGGACAAACCCTGTGATATATTCATCACGGGTTATGCTGCCAGTGATGTAGGTTAATGGTTTTACCCTGCCAAAGAGTTCCACACCATAGGAACCATTCATGGCAAGAGAGATTAAAAAAAGAAGAATCACAAATGCGCTGCCAATAGATCTTGTAAAACCTGATGACCTCTCCCTGCTGATTTCAAACAGGTTTTTTACACCCAGAATGGATAACACAATCAAGGGAGGTATAATCGGAGATATGTATCTGATCCTCATCGCTGTGGTAAACATGGCTATCAATATATAAAGAAAGGAGTAACTGACCATGATCATGTTTTCCCTTCTTATGGCAGCAGGGATATTCTTTTTAGGGAAAAAAGCAAAAACAGAAAATATAAGAAGGAATGGGTTCAGCCTGCCATCAAATAGCCGCGGTTCATCGTCCCTGCCCTGAAAAAATACCCTTAAAGGGAGCATGGCAATCTCAAGACCGGATTCCCCGTAAACAATCGCCCTGTATGTTAACTCCCCCCTGTTCTGTTCAGGCCTCTTTTCAATCCTGCCCTCTTTTTTTTCAACCGCATTTTGGACCGGGGGATTAAAGATATTATTATAAAGGGGATAGATGGGGTTTCCCTTCCAGTGATAGTTTCTTATCATCCAGGGTGAAAAAACCGCAACGGCCGTAACAAAAAAGATTATAAAATGTAATAATGTTCGAGGCATCAACATCTTTTTATCATCTGCATACCTTGAATATAAAAATGGGATAAATAATGAGATGAGCGCCAAGGCAACAATGGCGCTGTATTTTGTGCCAAGGGCCATCCCGCACATAACCCCTGCACAAAGGAGATACCTTTTTCTGAAACCTTCATTAAGCCATCTGATAGCAAGCAATAGAGAGGCAAAAGAAAAAAATATCACACCCAGGTCTACATAGGCGGTTATGGATAGCTTTACTATCACGGGTAGGGATAAAAAAAGAAGCGCACCTGACAGGCTGTATACTGTACCTGCCCTCTTTTTCAGGTATCCAAAAATCAGCCATGCGGTCAGAATAGCAAATGCAAAATGGATAAATTTCGGGACAATATCGTTCCCAAAATAGAGGGGGATCAGATAGAGGAGATCAAGATTCATGGGAAAATATGAAAATTCCATATATGGAATTTCATATATACCCCCATGCTTAAGGTAGAGTTTTGGCACTGCCAGGTGGTGAACCAGCTCATCCCTGCTAACAGGCGGGACCAATGACATTATAATTACAGATACAGAGACTATGAGCAGTGCAAGGGCAATGAGGAAAATGCCCTTTTCTTTATTAAAATATCTGGTAAAAAATAGAGGTTCTTTGTTCATCATATCTTAATTATAAAAAGTTCATTAATCACTTACACATAAACCAGATCAAAAACCGGGCATTAATAATATATCGGCAATAAAACGATTATTATGAATTTATAAAATTACAGGGTATCCCCATCTTCTCTCCCTAATCCTCATCTTTACCTGTAAGGTAATTCCAGAAACAGAGCATCCCTAAAAGGATGATGACTATCAGTATATAGGCGACCCCTTTTGTGTGGGTTAAATAATCATGGAGTGTATAATATATGGTTTCCATAATGCTGCTTCCTCATCTAACAGGCTTAATGGGTCTCTTTATAATCCGGGTGGCTATATAAAACAGGCATCCGGCTTACTACATACTTAAAAACAATCAGACCGCAGGTTATTAGAAAGACTGATATCCCGATCTCCATCCAGTGAGGGAAATATCTCTCACTCGCCGGGAGATGCCAGTTAAAGGCAATAATGCATATATTGAGCCTGTTCAATATGATGCCCATAACCGTCCAGCCGGCAGTCCATCTTATTAATGTCAGGCGTCTTTCTCTTACGCCTATTGCATAGAACAGGCACGGAAGGCCCACAAAACCAAGAAGCTCTGTAAGATACCACAGGCCATAACCTGTTAAAAGATAATGCCAGTTATTATCAGCTGAAATCCCAACAACCTTTGTGGCAAAATAACCTGCAAGTACCCATGATGCCGCCTTGCCAAAACCCAGTGCGATCTGATCCTTTTCCTGCTTATGTGCCTCATCGAGCTTATCTGCAAAAAGATGGTGACACAATGCGCCTTCAAACAACACCATTGATAAGCCTGCAATTATAGCGGTTATAAAGAAATATACAGGGAGATAGGAAGAATACCAGAGAGGATGAAGTTTTGAAGGGGCTATCAGAAAAAGTGCCCCCAGGGAAGACTGGTGAAGGGTGGAAAGTATTACACCGAAAATGGTCAACACGACTGTAAGCCTGTGCACCAGACTTCTTATTTTTTTCATGCCCAGCCACTCTAAGGCAGCAGGGGAAAATTCAAGAAAAAGCACAATAAGATAAAGGCATACGCATATACCCACCTCAAAAAGAACAGAGGTGGTTCCCTGTTGAATGATAAATGGATATGGGAGCCGCCATGGTATCCCCACATCATAGCTCAATGCAACAACCACAAGCGCATACCCCAAAAAAGCGGTAAGTATAGCGGGTCTAACTGCTGCATGATATTTTTTCATCCCGAAGATATAAACCGCAGCAGAAGCTACAAACCCGCCGGCAGCAAGGGCTACACCCGTAAGCAGGTCAAGACCTATCCATATACCCCACGGGTTATAGTCGGATAAATTTGATACAGCTGCGAGCCCCCCTGTAAAACGCACTACAGTGAGAACAAGACCAAACAGGACTATTATACCTGTTATAACGTTAAACGGTGTAAATATCGATTTAACGGTGCTATTACCGTTTTTAAACATAATAGACCTCTACTGATATACCTCTAACCATCTGACCCTCGCACTTTATCTAAAGAGACCTTTTCTCTGCCTGCTTTAGCAGCTTCAACTGCCGAAGATACCGCCTCCGCCTTTTCTCTTTCTGCCAGTTTTTCCTTTCGCCTGTTGATAGCATATATCCCTGTGAGCAGTACAGGCCAGAGAGAAACCACAACAGGGACTGCACCCAGCGCCCCTGCTGTAAGTTCAGGCGCCGGCGTTATTCCAAGGTCTTCTCTCATGCCCATTTCATTAAAAGAGAGGTTAGAGATATAGAGCCAGCTTGTCCCTCCCATTTCGTGCTCACCATAGATATGGTCTATGTATCGGTCAGGAAATTTGCTAATCCTTTCGCGGGCGTATTTTATAAGTGCATCTCGTTTTCCAAATTTTAAAGACCCTGTAGGGCATATTTCAACACAGGCCGGGAGTTTATCCTTCTTTATAAGATCATGACACATGGTGCATTTCATGACTCGAGGGGTAAGAGGCTCATCATATTCGTATGTCGGGATTTCAAATGGGCATGCTATCATGCAGTATCTGCAACCCACACAGACTTTTGGATCATATGTAACCGGTCCCTCCTTTGTCTTTTTGAAGGCCTTTACAAAACAGGCTGAGGCGCATGCGGGCTCAAGGCAATGGTTACATTGTGATTTTCTGAAAACAGAAGCCTTATTTTTATCCTTATTTTCATATTTATTAACAACTGTATATGCCTTTGTCGTTGTCCTTCTTTTTTTGTCCAGTATGGAAAGATCGGTAAACGGTTTTTCAGGGGCTGGTAAATTATTTACGCTATTACAGGCATCTTCGCACCTCCTGCAACCTATACAGATTGTTGTGTCATGTAAAATACCAAAGCTGTCAGGGTATCCTTTGAACTGCTTTTTTGCCCCGTGAGCAGTCGTACATATTAGAGAGGTACAACCCGCGCTGATCCAGCTTATAAATTTTCTACGTGAAATGGACATAAATTAATACCTTGAAAATCATTTAGTTTTAGCTTTTTTAATTTTGTGACAATCCACGCACCCGGTGGATTCAGGCGATTCAATACCCATACGATCATGGCAACCCATGCATTGCTGATGATAAGCCACCATCAGACCCGGTCTTGATAAATCCTGATCATCAGCTGTTTTACTATGGCAACCGGCGCAGCCGAGGATCTTCCCGGAAGGGCTGTTATGATGGCAGCCAAGGCAAATGGTTTCTTTACCATCGTGAAAGTGCCTTGCCAGCCTGTTATTTTTTATGCCAGAGATCAGGGCCTCTATTATTTGCCTGTGGGGCAACTCAACCGCACCATACTGGGCGGACAATTTATCAATAATTACTACATCAGCTATATCTTTATCCAGGATCTCTTCTGATGCAGGTTTCTGAGTTTTATGATTCCTGGCTGTATCTGCCCCCCTCTTTGTCGCTTTATTATCAACAGATTCCGGGATATCCATGTGGCATTTCAGGCATATTTCATTGAAATTTTTACCATTTTCCATAAACCCATGACATCCGGAACACTCTTTATTCTTTTTGTTGATCTCATGACACCCGATACAGCTTCTTTTACTGTCAGGACCATGCATAGCCTGTTCGGCAGTAATCACGTTACCCTGTTTTGAGCCATCAACAGTATGACATGTCTGTGTGCATGATCCTGATTCACCGGTATGATGACATAAATTACAATTTTCCTGATATTGCCCGTGGGTCTCATGATCAAATAGAACAGGGTTCATATCAGTAATAGAGCTGATTCTATTTTCACCCTTATGTTTAATATCTGGCTCTGGATTAGTTGATGCAGAGGAATCGTCGCCACTGACAATTTTCTGCTGCTCATTTGCTTTATGACATTCACTGCAATTGACAGGCCCTGACATCTCCCTGTGGCATCCAATACAGGAAAGATGGGAGGCATTTTTCATGGAGATAAGTTTTTTTCTGTCTGTCTCCTTATGGCACTTCCTGCATGACACCTCTTTACCTTTAACATGGTGGCAGGTGTTGCACTCTTTGCCGGTAATGTCTGTATGGAGATCATGCAAGGATTTATCGAACTTTTTTGTTTCAAAAGCACCGAAACTCTTTAATGTATCCATGGTAAAAAGATCAGGTTTGATTTCATTACCTGAAATATCATCTTGTTCACCTTTTGTCAGGGTTACCCTGATTGTAAAAGTAAAGATAAATGCCATACAGGCAATGCAAACAAGAGATTTATGATATTGGGGCCTTCGCTGCTTCATCCTATTTCCTTATGCAAATGTTCCCTTATATAGAGGGCAGGAGCTATCGGAAATGATAATTTCAAAAAACCAAAGGTCTCTTTATCATCCTATTTCTCCCCTTGGATTATGTAACAGATTATATTCAGAGGTTCAAGGGTTGTTTTAAGGGTCTAATGACTGAACTTGTAAAGGTGATTACCCTGCTAAAATAAAAATCACTGCTATAATAATTTTTTCTTGATCTACAATCTCATTTTTCTTATAGTGCGCCCCTTAAAAAATTAAGTTCTTATTAAAAAACTTAAAAAATACGACAATTATTCAGAAGGTTTCAAAATGGGTGATTGTGAGATATAATGTAAACAAATTTAACTGGAGTAAACATTGTGCCTATACAACTCGAAGAATACATAGATCCTGAAACCTTTGAAAAGATACGGGCCTTTTCTGCAAATAAGGAGACCCCTTTTCTGGTTATTGATACCGCCACTATTATGCGCAAACTGGAAGAGCTGGAGAAACTCTTTTCCTATGCCAAAATCTATTATGCTGTAAAGGCAAACCCTTCAATAGAGATCCTTAACCTGCTGCGCGATAGAAATATCAATTTTGATATTGCATCCATCTATGAACTGGACCGTGTGTTATCCCTTGGAATAAGTCCCGATAGAATCTGCTTTGGCAACACCATTAAAAAAAGCAAAGATGTCAGGTATTTTTACGAAAAAGGCGTCCGAATGTATGCAACAGATTCTGAAGCTGATATCAGAAGCATTGCCAAGGCTGCACCAGGTTCTAAAATCTATACCCGAATATTGACTGAAGGCACATTTACCGCGGACTGGCCATTATCCAAAAAATTCGGCTGCCAGGCAGACATGGCGATGGACCTGATTATAATGGCAAAAAACTTAGGGCTTGTTCCATGCGGGGTCTCTTTTCATGTGGGTTCCCAGCAGCGTGATATCGGTGCCTGGGATGCTGCCATTGGCAAGGTAAAGGTTATTTTCGAAAGACTCATGGATGAAGATGGAATCAACCTGTCGATGATCAACCTGGGAGGCGGATTTCCTGCCAATTATCTTGCAAAGACAAATGAACTTGAACTTTACGCACAGGAGATTACACGTTTCCTTACAGAAAGTTTTGGCGAAAATATGCCTGAAATCATACTGGAACCGGGTCGATCACTGGTAGGGAACGCAGGGGTTCTGGTCTGTGAGGTTGTATTGATTTCAAGAAAATCCCGGACAGCACTGAACCGCTGGATCTACACAGATGTAGGAAAATTCACAGGCCTGATAGAAACAATGGATGAGGCCATCAAATACCCCATCTATTCAGGAAAAACAGGAGAACTGGAAGAGGCGATACTTGCAGGGCCGACCTGCGACAGTATGGATATATTTTATGAAGACTATAAGTACCCGCTGCCATTAAACCTGGCAATCAGTGACAGACTTTACTGGTTATCCACAGGCGCCTATACCAGCACATACAGCTCTGTTGAATTTAATGGATTTCCCCCTTTAAAAACATATTTTATTTAACCTCAGAGCTTTCCATAAGTTTATCCGACACCCTGGCAAGGCTGCTTGCCAGGGTGTTTTTAAAAAAGGGATGTGGCTAATATAGTCTATCCAGCATATAATCATTTAAAGAAAGCAGGTTATTTCTGTCTTCCGATGCAGGTAAATCCTTCAGGTGTTTTGCTGCATTTTCTATGTATGACTTTGCCCTCTCCTTTGTCTTTTCTATGCTTCCGCTGTTTCTTACGATATTGATAAGATCATGATAATCCTCTTCCCTGTCACTCCCGTTTATAAGCAGGGCCTCAAACCTTTTTGTATCATCTGCTTTCATATCGGGGATTGTGTATATGAGGGGCAGGGTGATCTTACCCTCTTTAAAATCCTTTCCAGCAGGTTTACCCAGCTCACCATCTGATGATGCATAGTCAAGCAGATCATCTATCATCTGAAAGGCAATCCCCATGCTGAGCCCGAAATTTTTAAGAGCTTTAGCGGTTTTCTCATCTCTTTCTGCTGCCACAGCGCCTGCCTCACAGCACACAGAAATAAGCTCCGCTGTTTTTAATGTGATGACGTCAAGATACTCCTCCTCTGTTAAACCCCACTTTCTGGTACAGATAAGCTCTTTTACCTGCCCTTCGGTCATGCGGACTGCTGCATTGTTAACAATAGACAGGATAGCGATATTACCTGATTCCATGGCAGCATTAAATGCCATTGAAAACATGTAATCACCTGTCAATACAGCGGCTGGATTTCCCCATAGATTGCTGGCAGATGGTTTTTTACGCCGCATATCCGCATTATCAATAACATCATCATGAAGCAGGGATGCACAGTGGATAAATTCAAACATGGTGGAAAGGCGGTAGATATTATCCTTTGTATAACCACACATAAGGGCGCTCAGCACAAAGAGCAGGGGGCGAAGCCTCTTGCCCTCGCCTAACAGAGAGTGGCTGCATATATCATTAATAAGTGGCACAACAGAGCTGAAACCCTTTATAAGCTCTGTTTCTATCCTGCTATAGTGGCTGTTAAACCTGTCCAGGTACTGTTTATTTGATCCCAAATGGACTCTCCTGTATAATCAAGGTAATCTTTACTCAATCCAAATATCAGACAATCTCCCCTACAAGGTCATAGGAATGCGCTTCAGTGATCAGCACATCCTGTATCTCACCTATCATGCCCTCTCCGCTGTTTATAAGCACCTGGGTATCCACATCAGGCGCCATCCTGATGCTCCTACCGCTTAAGAGAAGCTCTGTCTCTTTTGAGAATCCCTCAATAAGGACAGGGATGGTCTTATTTATCATCCCCCTGTTTTTTTTAAGGGATATGCGTGCCTGAAGACTCATAATGGAATCCCTTCTTTTCTTTGATACCTTTTTATCAGGAATCCCCTTCAGCCTTGCCGCGTGGGTGCCAGGTTCAGGGCTGTATATGAATGTACCAAGGTGATCAAATTCCACCTTTTTCACAAAATCATAGAGCTCCTGGAATGCCTCATCTGTTTCGCCGGGAAATCCAACCATCATGGTTGTCCTGATGCTTAAACCCCTTTTATATGATCGGACACGTTCTATCAATTCGTAAGGGGTCTCCCCCTTTATCTCCCTCGCCATCGCCTTCAGTATCCTTTTGCTTGCATGCTGAAGCGGTAAATCCAGATATGGGGCTATTTTCTCTTCCCTGTCCATGAGTTGAAGAAACAGATCCCTTATCTCATTTGGGTGTGAATAGAGCACCCTTATCCACTCTATCCCCTGAATGGGGATAAGTTCTTCAAGCAATCTTTCTAATCCATTATCTATTCCAAGATCAACGCCATAAACAGTGGTATCCTGGGCAATAAGATTTATCTCCTTAACCCCCCGGTCTCTCATTGCCTTTGCCTCAAGTACGATAGATTCAAGGGGCCTGCTTCGTAACGGGCCCCTTAAGGCAGGTATAGTACAGTAAGTACACCTGTGAAAACAGCCTTCAGCTATCTTTATATACGCAGAATAAAAAGGGGTTGTCTGCACCCTCGGCAACTCATGATCAGCTATAAACTCAGGCCTTCCTATAAAAAACGGGGCATTTGTATCGGTTGATTCCACAAGTGCCGCTATTTTATCCAGTTCACCTGTGCCTATCCATCCATCAACCTCAGGCATCCCCCGTTTCAGTTTATATCCGTATCTCTGGACAAGGCAGCCTGTCACTATTACCTTTGCAAGCCCTCCCCTCTTTTTTATATCAATCATCTCCAGGATGGCGTTTATGGCCTCTTTCACTGCTGACTGCAAAAAACCGCACGTATTAATGATCCCTATATCAGCATCATCTATATCTTCCGCAATGGGGTAACCGTGAGAAGATAAAATCCCCAGGATATTTTCGCTGTCAACGAGGTTTTTTGCACAGCCGAGGCTTAACAGGAATATCTTTTTTTTAGTTTCAGCCATTACAGAGATAAGGATTTGTTATTTATATTTGTCAAGGCTTACAGTTAATCTTTTTAGAAGTGTCATGCTGAATCTCTTAAGAAAGAGGAGTTGTAACTCCTTTGAAGATTTGTCAAGAAGCATGGAGCTTATCTTGAGGAGTATACAGTCGGTTTCTGCGGTTACAGTTGCGACCCTTGAATCACCGCTCAAGTATGCCATTTCACCGAAGCATTCACCTCTTTGTATGGTGGCGATATTAGTATTATTCTTTTTTACAACCGCCCTGCCGCTTAATATTACAAAGAATGAATCATCTATTTCACCCTCATTCATTATCACATTTCCGGCAGACACCTTTACGATGCTTGCGGTATCAAGTATTCGATGCACCTGATCCCTGGTAAAGCTGCTGAAAAACTGGATATTGTGTACATAATCTATCACATCATCCACCTTTTCCTTTTTGGTGACGACATCTCTGAGCCCCCTTAAGGCAATCCTCAGGTCATAGGCAAGGTCCATACAGGTCTGATAGCGCCTGTTTTTCTCCTTGGCAAGTGCCTTACGCACTATATCATCCATTACCTTTGGGATCTCCGGGCGCAGCTCCTTTACCGGCACAGGGTTTTCATTGGTGATCTTGTACATGATCGCAAAATGGTTATCTCCGGTGAAGGCCTTTTCACATGTAAGAAGCTCATACAGCACGCAGCCAACCGAAAAGACATCGCTTATGCTGTCAACCTCCTCTTGCCTGATCTGCTCCGGCGATATGTAGCTTGGTGAACCTATTATCTCATTTGAGAGCGTGTGATCTGTCTTGATTTTTGCAATACCGAAATCTGTAATCTTTACATCGCCCAATTCATTTATCATTATGTTTGAGGGCTTTATATCCCTGTGGACAATCCCGTTCTGGTGAGCATAATCAAGCGCCTTGCACACTGTCACAATAATCTCGGCCACCCTGTTTAGTGGCAGCATATCATCTTTCAGACAGTATCTGGCCAGGGTATGCCCGTTAACAAATTCCATGGCAATATAGCAGAAATCCCTGTACATTCCAGCGTCATAGATTGCAACTATATTGGGGTGCAATAACTTTCCTGCAGACTGGGCCTCCTTGAAAAAGCTCTCTCGGTATCTTTCAGCAACATCGCTACCGGCCTCAGAATGGGGACGCGATATCTTGATACTCACATCTCTCTTAATATAGGGGTCCCTTGCCCGGTAAACAATACCCATGTTCCCCTGGCCAAGTTTTCCTGTGATCTCATACCTGTCAACCATCTTGATATCATCAAGATCCCTTATAAAACTCTGATCAACAGGGCTTTTGACCTTCTCCTTTCCGAGAAGTTTTACACTGAGCCACCTGGTTAAACCCATCTTTTCAGGTTCAGATGTATATTCGCTCTCTTTTTCAACCAAATTGATTATTCAACCCCTTATATTAGTTTTAAATCTCAATAACATAGAAAAAACAAAAAGTATATTAACATTTAGATGGCTTTTTTCCCCCTTAATTCCTTAAGTTTCTCTGTCAGGATCTCTTCTGTATTCATCTCAGGGTTTTCTATTACGAGATCAAGAAGCATTTCAAGGGCCTCCCCCACCTCAGGGCATTGACCCAGACCGAGGATTGCCATAACCCTTTTACCATCCAGGGCCAGGTCCGCCATATTTGTAAGCGTATTATGCTTCATCTTATCAATCCGCTCTTTAAGGTGGCTAATTAGGGCCAGCTTGTCATCATCTTTACCATGTGCGATTATATCCGCCCTTCTTAACGCAATAAGGTCGCTGATATTTTCCCTGCCTGCCCGCCTGATAAGGCGACGGAGGGCTGCATCTGTCCATGACAGATTGTAATTAACCATATGATTTAGAACAAGCCCTGTTACCCTCCTGATCTCCTCCCTGCTGAACCTTAACCTCTCCATTATCTCTTCAGCCATCTTTGCGCCAGCAGCCTCATGATTATAAAAATGGATTTTACCATCCACCTCCTCCCTTACACGGGGCTTGCCTATGTCATGGAGCAGGGCAGCAAGCCTTAATATCTTATCAGGGGGGGCATTATCCACTGTGCCAATGATATGTTCAAACACACTAAACCTGTGGCAGAGGTTCTGCTCCATGCCATAACCTTCAAGGAGTTCAGGGATAATATATTCAAGGAGACCAAATTCCCGAAGCATTTCGAGCAGACCCGATGGTTTCGCGCACATCAAAATCTTTATAAGTTCATCCCTGATCCTCTCATTTGATACCTGCGTAATCAAAGGGGAAAGTAGAGGGATCACATCGAGGGTATTTTTATCGACCTCAAAACCCAGCTCACCGGCTATCCTGAATGCCCTCAGCATCCTCAAGGGGTCTTCTTTAAACCTATCAGCCGGATCAATTACCGCACTGATCCTTTTTGCCTTTATGTCTGATGCCCCATAAAAGGGGTCAAGAACAATGGATTTTAGGGCATCATATGCCATTGCGTTTATGGTAAAGTCCCTGTGGGCCAGATCACTCAAGATATCCGCCTTTTCACCCCTGTTACCCCTCATGGAGGTCACCTCATACCCTATGCCTGAATCAACCAGGGTAACTGTCTCATGCTTTAATGAAAAATGGGTTATATCCCTGAAAACAGATTTAATCTCCGTTGGCCCCGCATCTGTGGCTATATCCCAGTCAATGGCCGTGCGCCCGATGAGTTGATCCCTTATGGCGCCGCCAACAACAAATGCGCTGAAACCCCTTTTTCCCAGCCTTTCAAGTATAAAACCCACAAAATCGGGGATTTTGATACTGAGTGGAAATTCCGCGCTATTTTCAGGTGTGCTGTTGATCATCAAAAAGAACCTTCCTTAATACACATTTGAGTAAATACTATATTTTTTTCACCACGGAGAGCACGGAGGTCACGGGGGGTTCATCTTTTAAGCCTTTACTCCGTGTTCTCCGTGTCCTCCGTGGTTAGACATATTTTTGAATGTCATATATCACTGGATTAGCGAAATAAACCACCTGTATCCAATTAATTCTTGTAAATAATTTTAAATATAATAAATATATACCAGTCACTGGTCTTTCAGGAAATAGTTATTTATCATATTTATAAAGTCATGGAAATGGATCAAAGAACTGCCCCAAGATTATTTTATTTAATTCTCTTTATCTTTCTGGGATTATTCTCCTGGCTCTGCTGGGCATTTATTTCTGCTATAGTCCTTGGCCTTGTTATAGCAAGCGCATTCTATCCTCTATACTCATGGTTCAGAAGTCTTTATAAAGGGAGGGAGGTCTTCAAGGCCCTGATAATGACGATCTTTGTTTTTCTGGTATTGACCATTCCCATAAGCGGATTTGTAGGGAGCCTTTACTCTGAGGCATTAGGATTATACAGCCGGACAAAGGACTCTGTTTCGATACAGAAGATACAGAAAATACTTGAGAGTGATTCAATATGGATAAAACGGCTTTATAAGGTCAGCGACTATGCAAACATCAAACTGGACCCTCAGGGCATACAGGAGACAGTCGTAAGTTTTGGTAAAGACCTCGGCCTTTTCCTTACCAGGCAGCTCAGTTCATTTGCCACAAATATCATGGGATTCCTGCTTGATTTTATGCTTATGCTGCTGATTATCTACTACCTCTTCAAGGATGGAGAAAGGCTGAATAAATATCTCCTTTCACTCCTGCCATTCCCGAGTTCCCAACAGGATCTAATACTTGCCAAATTCCATGAAATGGGCAGGGCAATCATATTCGGAAACGGGCTATCAGGCATTATACAGGGGATACTTGGCGGTTTTGCATTCTACTTTTTTGGTCTTGGATCCCCCTTTCTATGGGGAACCATAATGGGGTTTCTGGCCTTTTTACCTGTAATAGGGGCCTCTGTTGTATTTATACCTGCAACACTGGTACTGCTTATACAGGGGAAGATTGGTGCAGGCATAGGGTTCCTGATATATAACGCTGTATACAGCGCAGCCATAGAGTATTTTATTAAACCAAGGCTTATTGGTCAGGGCATGAAGATGAACACCATATTCGTTTTTATAGGCATACTCGGAGGTCTAAAGCTCTGGGGCATACTGGGGATCATTTACGGCCCGTTTATCATAACAATTATTTTTACACTCTTTGAGATCTACAGGCTGGAATACAGGCCAATTAAGGTTTAAAAATTTTCATACAATACAAATTCAAATACAAAAGGAGGGTATAATGGCAATAGGAACCACAATAACACAGCACATACTCAGTCAGCAGA
This sequence comes from Deltaproteobacteria bacterium, assembly GCA_016931115.1. Taxonomy (GTDB): domain Bacteria; phylum Desulfobacterota; class DSM-4660; order Desulfatiglandales; family HGW-15; genus JAAZBV01. The sequence goes on from JAFGFM010000012.1 coordinate 15,288, forward strand.
GGGAAAACCCTGAGGCTACAGGGGCCTTCACACTTCTTATGCACGAACTTATAGTGGCTGCAAAGGTAATATCAAAGGAGGTAAACAAGGCAGGGCTCGCTGACATACTGGGTGCAACAGGAGAAACCAATATCCAGGATGAAAATGTGCAGAAACTGGATGTATATGCCAACAGGATCATCATTGAAAGGATGCAGCACATAGGACAGCTCTGCTGCATGGGATCAGAAGAGGTGGCTGACCTTATAGATATACCTGCAAAATTCCCCAAGGGTAACTATATATTGCTCTTTGACCCCCTTGACGGCTCCTCTAATATTGATGTGAATATAAGCATCGGCACCATCTTCGGTATATACCGAAAAAAGAGCGATGAGACCGATATAAATTTTCTGCTGAATGAGGTGCTTCAGCCCGGGTATGAACAGGTAGCAGCAGGCTATTTCCTTTATGGCTCAAGCACAATGATGGTATATACCACAGGAAAGGGGGTTCACGGCTTCACACTCTATCCGAGTGTAGGTGAATTTCTTCTTTCACATGAAAACATCAGGATACCTGAACGGGGAAAGACCTACAGCGTAAATGAGAGCAATTACCAGTACTGGGATGACAACACAAAGGCCCTTGTCGATTATTACAAGACAAAGGATAAAAAGACAGGCAGGTCATTTACCTCAAGGTATGTTGGAAGCCTTGTGGCTGACTTCCACAGAAACCTGTTAAAAGGGGGCATATTCCTCTACCCTGCGGACAATAAAGACCCTAAAAAACCCACAGGAAAGCTAAGACTCATGGTTGAGGCAAATCCCCTTGCCATGGTAGTGGAACAGGCAGGAGGTTACGCAAGCGATGGGAAAGGCCCCATACTTAAAATACAGCCAAAAGACCTTCATCAGAGGGTGCCCCTTTTCATAGGGAGCAAAGAGGATGTAAAGATAGCTGAAAGATTTCTTAGAGGGGAGAGGGAGTAAAAAAAAGGTATGAGGTATTCGGTATGCGGTTTAAGGGAAACCCCTGACACCGCAAACCTCAAACCTCAGACCTCAGACCTCAAACCTCAAACCTCAAATCTCAAACTTCATACCGCATACCTTAAACCGTGCCTTTTATCATCTCCACAAAGGCCTCGATCCTCAGGGCTGTCCTTCTATCGATCTCTCCGGGCCGGTCGCCCTCTATAGTAAGTATCGGGATATTCAATCTTTGTCTAAAGACCATGTCATACAACTGCCTGAAACAGAAGGTCTGGGTATAGTGTATGAGGCCATCCAGCCTCCTTTCCTCTATAGCCTCTGCTATATCCCTTATCCTGGGCGCTGAACCATAGGGGTAGGTGTAAAGGGTATATTGTTCTGCTATATCGTTAGTCACATAGGGCATGCTGAACTGGCGCTGCACCTCATTAAAGACTACCCTTGTGCCCAGGGACTCTATAAATTGATAAAAGTCTGAGAATATGGGAGGCACACCGAGCACACCGAGCCTGATATCGGCCTTAAGCGCCTGTCTACCCTTTGCCTCATCAAGAAAGGTGTCTATCTCCTTTTCAAACCTGTCAGGGTCAGACTTGAAATCAGATGCAGAGACAAGAAAAAGGTGGTTTTCATAACCTGTGACAACATTTTCAATAAAGGTCAATTGGTCAATCACCTTAAGTTTCTTTCTTATCCTGTCAAGCCTCTCCTTTTCCCTTTTTATATCTGCCCATGATGTCCCGAGGGCCTTCCTGAAATCATCTATCTTCTGTTCAACATGCACCCTTGAGCAGTTTAAAGGATAATCAAAGGGTATGATCTCTATCCCCTTCATGCCCATGATCTCAGAAAGGGCTAATGTATTGCTGCAATCCCCTCCGGTTACCGCAATGATGCGCCTTATGCCATGTTCAAGCGCTGTTGAATAGATTCCCTTGATCCATGCACAGATATTACCGGGGAAACCTGCTGATTCTGATCTTGTGACAAGTAGATCCGGTTCATCTGCCCCGATAAAGATATTGTTGATATCAACAGGGGTAAAGCCTGCGGCATATATTACCTCAACCGGTATGGTTGAGGTGATGCCTATAATATTGTTTTCAGGGGGGCTCTGTTTCAACTAGGCTTCTCTACAAAGTAAAATTTTTCATCAGGAAGTTCAAGGCAGGTAAGTTTGTTGCCAAATACAGCGCCGGTGTCAATGCCTATCTTGTTTTCAGTAATATAGGGTGAGTAGAATGGCGTATGGCCGAATACCACCTTTTTCCCGAAATTATAATCAGAGGTAATAAAAGATTCCCTTATCCAGAGCATGTCCTTTAATGTCTGTTCCTCTATCTTCACACCCGGTTTAAGGCCCGCATGCACTATGTAATAGTTATCCAGTTCAATAAGGGTATTCATGGACTGGATAAATGAGACATGCTCGGGCGGGATATATACTGTGCCGTTTACCCTGTAGCTCTCAAGAGTGGACATACCGCCATTAACCAGAAAGGTCTTTTCATCGCCACCAAAAAGATACTCCAGAAAGATACTTTCATGGTTTCCCATAAGACATTTCACCTTTGGGTAAACGTCGCTGAGTTTGATAAGGAGGTCGACTACACCCTTTGAGTCATTACCACGGTCAAGGTAATCCCCGATAAAGATCAGGTTATCTGCTTCAGGGTTCCAGGGTATTATGGAGAGCATCTTTTCCAGCATCTCCCTGCAGCCGTGCAGATCACCTACTATGAATGACTTCCCGCTCCCCATAGTAAATGCTATTCCATATCCTTAACAAAAATGTGCCCTGCCTGATTAGCAGGGCACACGATTAATTGAACAAAGGCATAAAGGGTATCAGTCTCTGCTTCCGCCAAAGATCCTTAAGAGCATCAGGAACAGATTGATAAAATCAAGATAGAGTGAAAGTGCGCCCATGATAGCACCTTTTCTCACCACATCACCATCAAGGTCTGCTGGCTGTGTAATGGCCATCTGTTTAATCTTCTGCGTATCATATGCAGTAAGCCCTACAAATACTACAACCCCTACATAACTGATTATAAAACTAATAGCCGGGCTCTTCATGAAGATATTTACTACTGAGGCTATTATGATCCCGATGAGCCCCATAAACATGAAGTTACCGACCGAGGTCAGGTCTTTTTTGGTTGTCCACCCGTAGATGCTGCATGCCAGGAATGTAAGGGCGCAGATGAAAAAGGCGCTCGCTATGGATGCCTTTGTAAAGGCGATAAAAATTACCGACAGCGTAACCCCATTCAGGGCAGAATAGAGGATAAAGAGGGCTGTTGCTGTGGCCCCACTCATTTTGTTTACCATCCCGCTTATGGAGAATACAAGACCCAGTTCGGCGATTACGAGCACCCAGAATACCATCCTGTTACCAAATACCATCTGAAGGATTGTTTCGCTGTTTGACACATACCAGGCCATAAGGCCTGTAACAGCAAGCCCCATGCACATCCAGTTATATACACTCCTTACAAACTCGTTTACCCTTACATCCGCTCTCTGAAAAGCTGTTATTCTCTCCATATTGAATCTCCTTTCTGAAAAGAGGTTTTTTTACCTACTAATATAAGACATTAAAGTTTATTTTTCAACCACCTGTCTATGGGGATAAGATCACATTGAGGTGAGATTTGCAATCCTTTCCGCAACAGGGGGGTGTGAATAGTGAATTTTCACATACAGGGGGTGCGGGCAGAGGTTTGAGAGGTTATCCAGCGCCATCTTTCTTAGGGCGTTTATCAGGGGCTTTGAGTCATTAAGGGCATCATGCGCAAACCCGTCTGCCTCCCTTTCATGCTTTCTTGAGATGGCCGTAAAGAGAGGGGATATAAAGACAGCAAGAGGCCCCCAGATGACACCTATTAGAAACAGCCCCGCATAAAAAGGCGTTTCTGTGAATCCGAAGCTTTTGTACATTATTTCCCACTCAAGCATCCATGCGGCGATATAAAAAAGGATAAGAGAAACAATACCCATAAGGACAAACTGCCTTTTGATATGCCCCTTTTTCAGATGACCTATCTCATGTGCAAGCACTGCAAGTATCTCATCCCTCTCATGGGATGAGATCAGGGTATCATAGAGCACTATCCTCTTGCTCTTTCCCATACCGGTAAAATAGGCATTGGAATGTCTGCTCCTTTTGCCAGCATCCATCTGAAAAATGCCTGTTATCGGCACACCGCTCTTTTCGGCCAGGGCGCTTATGGCCTGTTCAAGCTCTTTATCCTCAATGGGGGTAAATTTATTAAAAAGTGGGGCAATTACAGTAGGATATAATACTGTCATAAGCAATTGAAAGACAATGAATATGGCCCATGCATAAATCCACCAGATATTTCCGGTCAGGTTTACCATCAGAAAAAATATTGATAAAAGGATCCCGCCAAGGATAACAGAGATTACAACCGATTTTATATGATCCATTGCCCAGGTCTTGAGGCTGCTTGTGTTAAAGCCATATTTCTCTTCTATCACAAATATGCTGTAATAACTGAATGGCAGGCCAATAACAGAGGTAATGGCCCCTGGTACAGCAAAAAAAATTAGCCCTGCAATGATATAATTCATATCCTTCAGGTTATCAGAGAGCCATGGCAAAAACCCATAAAGGATAATCGTAAGCATAAAAATCATGCCTGCTATACTCTGGATTACTGAGACCCTTGTGTTCTCAGCTTTATAGGATGTCATCTTTGCAAGCTTTGATTCATCCAGAAACCCTTCAAAACAGGCAGGGGCCTTCATACCATGTTTTTTGAGATAGGCTGAATTTATTATATCGAGTATTATATCTGCAACTGAACCCGATATGTATATAATGATAAATGCAAATAAAAAACTATTGATAGTTATCATAACTCTGTCTTATCATAAAAAATAATAAAAACTCAGTTTAAAGGAAAACAATTCATCATGGAACAGAAGCTATATATCGTAATGGTCGGCCTCCCTGCAAGGGGAAAATCCACAACGGCAAACAAGGTGAGGGATGACCTGAAAAAGGACTCTGTAAGGGTAAAGATATTCAATAATGGTGATCTAAGGAGAAAGCTCATCACAAACAACACCTCCTATGCGGAGTTTTATGACCCCAAAAACCAGGAGTCAGCAGACATAAGGGAAAGGATATCATTAATAAACCTCCACAGTGCAAAATCATACCTCAGACGCGGAGGCCAGGTGGCCATACTTGACGCCACAAATGCAAGCGGATCAAGGAGGGAGTGGATAGCCTCACAGCTTGATGAGCATCCTGTACTGTTTATAGAGTGCATCAATAATAATGAGGAGATACTTGAGGCAAGCATCAGGCGAAAGGTGGACACACCTGAATTTGCATACCTTGGCCTCGATGAGGCGGTAAAGAATTTTAAAAAGAGGATATCATATTACCTTAATATTTATACCCCGCTTAAACAGGAGAGAAATATAATAAGGCTTGATACCCTGAACAAGAAGGTTGTGCATGAAGAGATAAAGGATACTATCCCCTATTATGATCAGATAAGGGATTTTCTTGTTACCGATTCTGTTAGGCACCTCTACCTGGTAAGACACGGTGAGACATATTTCAATATTGAAAACAGGATAGGCGGAGATTCAGACCTGACTGAAAAGGGGCAGGATCAGGCCAATGCCCTTGGCAGGTTTTTCGCTAAAAAGGAGGTGCCTCTTATATTTACAAGCAGCTTGAAACGTACCCGGCAGACAGCAGAACCCATAGCAAAGGGCCAGAAAAAATGCACTATCATACCGCTGCCCGAGTTCAATGAGATTGACAGCGGTGTATGTGAGTGCATGAGTTATGATGAAATAAGAAAAAACATGCCTGATATTGACAGGGCGAGAAAGGTAGATAAATATAACTATGTCTATCCAAACGGTGAAGGTTATGTGACCATGAAGGAGAGGATTACAAGGGGTATAAACAAGGTGCTCTATCTGAGTGACATATCCAGAAACATTGTAATAGTGGGTCACAGGGCAGCAAACCGAATGATACTCTCACACTTTCTCTTCAGGCGCGAAGAGGATGTGCCATACATCTACATACCACAGAATAAATTTTATTATATCTCTGTTACCCAGAATAAAAAGCTGTTCCAGCTTATGAAATACAGATAAATACTGGGAATACTGCAATATCGGAGAGACAAGGCATGCCTTGTCTCTACATGATGCTATTCCTCATTCCCACGCTCCCCGTGGGAATGGCTTGTTTTGACGCTCCGCGTCATATCACATGTTAAGAATTTGATATCTGTTTTTCTTTAAACGACCCCAAATAAATCAAGGCAGTTAAATATCATAACCTTCATAAGCCTTGATATTATTCCATCTTACTAGCTATCTCTGTTAATTGTGTAGGCTTGACACTAACCGCTTCCTACAGGGGAAAAGCGAAAAAACCATTGAAGCCTACTCAAGGGCTGTACGTCGAATAAGTGAACATTTTGACTGCTGCCCCGATCAATTAACTCCTGATCAACTGGAGAATTATTTTTCAGACCTGGTTGAATCCCACTCCTGGAGCACTGTTAAGATTGATCGGAATGGGCTACAATTCTTTTGGAAACATGTTCTACAGACCAAATGGGATTGGATCAAGATTATTAAACCCCCAAAGGTATATACAATACCTGATATCCTTACCACAAATGAGATAGAGACTATAATAGGTGCAACAAAAAAACTCAGATACCGCGTGTTTTTGTTAACCACATATTCCATGGGCCTTCGCTTACAAGAAGCCCTATCTCTTCAAACAGGTGATATTGATGCCGGAAGAAAAAAAGTCCATATCCGCCGTGGTAAAGGTCATAAAGACAGATTCGTTCCGTTACCCGACCTCACTTTAGATGCCTTACGAGAGCTATGGTCCAGACATAAAAACCCTGACTGGCTTTTCCCTAATCCCATTGGTTCTCCTGATAAAATCCGGCAGGCAACCAACCACATGGATACTGGTGGCACTCAGCATGCCATGAAAGTAGTGGTTCAGGAATGTGGCATTAAAAAAAAGTCCATATCCATTCCCTTCGGCACAGCTTCGCAACCCATCTGCTTGAACGTGGCCTAAGCCTAAGACATATCCAGGCTATATTGGGCCATGCCAGCCCCGAAACAACCGCTCGCTATGCCCATCTTACTGATGTCACCGATAAAGAAAGCCTTTCTACAATCAATGAACTGATTAACTCCATTCATGTCGATTTAAAGAAGGTGTAATCATGGAACTGGCATCTATTATTAACCAATATTACGATTCTTTTATGGCAAAACATTCCGATACCCTCTTACCAGGGCACCTTAAAGCCCTTAATGCCATTCGCCGCTGCAGAACTCCTGATTCAGGAGAATGCCTTTCTCTCTGTTATCAGTGCGGTCTTTCACAATGGAACCCTATGTCCTGTGGCCATCGCAGTTGTCCTAAATGCCAGAACCATGAAACCAGCAGGTGGATCGACCGGCAACAGGATAAGCTGTTACCATCACCCTATTTTATGGTAACCTTCACATTACCATACTCTTTCAGACCATTGGTATTTTACCATCAAAAAGAGATATATCCTTTTTTATTCTCTTGTGCAGCCTCCACCCTCAGTGATTTTGCCTTAAACCCTAAAAATCTTGGAGCTAAAGTTGGCATGAGTATTGTTTTGCATACCCATAACAGAAAACTGGACTATCATCCTCATGTGCATGTCCTCATTCCGGGTGGAGGGGTGGAGGAAAGCCATTTATATGAAACATCTCATTTCTTTAAAGGCCTTTTATATGGTCGTCGCACAAGCTCGCCCTCTTCATATCTCCCTTCTTTAGCCAATCTTTTAATCTTTTCACAAAAATATATATTTCCTCTATATAGTCACCGGGCTCGTCCAACCACAGGATAAGATTGTGGTTCCGCACAATCTATCCTTATTCGTTAGGTTTACTTTTAAATATATAAAACGGTGAGCAATTAACTATAGTTGACAATTACCTAAAGTATTTTAGTATTTTTTCATCATTCAGTAGTTCTGTGATTGCTAAAGTTATTGCGCCACCCGCTGGTCTGTCTACACCTATGCCAGCATTGTTTACGACAAAAATATCTTTTTTGTATCCATCGCCAGTTTCGACATGTAATGTCAGGGTACAACGTGTTCCTGAGCCCGCAGAGCGGGTTTCTAGCTGAGCAGCCACGACTGAAAGACTTAAAGTTTTCAAACCGCTTTCAGACACCTCTCCTCCTCGTTTTTCTAACTCACGCTTTAATAATTGTATGGTTTTATTGGTCCATTCATTGAAGTTACCTTCATAAAAATTGTGACTAAGGACTCCTAATTGAGTGTTCGTTTTTATTGACTGTATGTTTACTAAATTAATTTTGCCATTTAATTTTAAATTATGAACCCTGTTAGGATTTACATCTTGTGTTGAAGGCACTACTAAGTATGTGTTGCCCGTGAGTCCACAACCAGTCAAAAGAATTAAGAGGAAAAGCGATTTAACTAGACAATTTACAAATTTAAATAACATTAAAGCCTCCTTGATATATTAAAAAGCATGTTATTAACCGGTTTAGAATCGGGTTAAAAAGTTTCTACATATAGCCATTTCTCACTCCTTAATACCTGAGAATACCCAGTTCATGCCACAAACTGATTATGAATAAAACGTCTTTACTTTTTTGGATAGGATGCAAGCAAACCCTCGGGCATACCTCCCTCACTTAATATAACCCGCTTTGCGATCAGCCATTTACCATCCTGCTTTACCACTTCCGTCCTTTCTGTCCCATATTCCGTTAGTTTAGGTGCTGATGTAAGCAGGTCAGATTTCATGCTGTGCCAGAGCAGTGTTACAACAGCCTTGTCACCCTGCATGTCGATCTTGAGGTTAGTGTACATCATCTCGGATATACCCTCCGGCACTGCACCCTCTGCCAGTGGCAGTTTTTCTGCTCCGCCAGAACCGGACTGTGTATACATGGCCTTGATCTCGTCATAGCCGTTAGCCACAAGGCCGTTTACATCGAGTATGCCATCTTTGGTAAAAAAGGACATGAAATCATGTTTATCATCCAGCGCGAATTGAGAATAGTAATTTGCAAAAAGCTCCTCAATAGCAGCCCTCTCAACTAGGGCAGTGAGTTCGGGTGATGTTGTTGAGGGTGCATCGGAACATGCGGTCATAAGACCCAGTGCGACAAAAATTACAAGCAATCTGATTTTTTTCATTTTTTCTCCTTTGGTGAAAATAGTCTAACGCTTTTTAGGCTAAAGGCTGTTAGGTTTTTCGCATTGATCTTATCAATTCTGATCCCTGTTACTTACCACCTTTTGTATGGGCTGCAAAAAACCTGAAGATATCGGTCATACCATCATTTATTATTGTCCCATGATCTCCATATGGGAACTCCAGATAGTAATGCTCTATCTTCAACTCCTTCATGGCATCTACCCACTGGCGGGTATAGTTTGCGGGTACTGCATCATCCTTATCGCCCTGAACA
>JAFGFM010000125.1 GCA_016931115.1 Deltaproteobacteria bacterium
ATACCCTGACCGCTAAAGCTGCTTTATATAGAAATTCTTCCTGATCCCTCATGTGATTCAATATCCATAAGGACTAAACTGTTACGCATATAAGGCATGCAACAATTTTTATATCACATAACTTTTATAGGAAAGGAATATAAAATGAAAAAATTAACAGCATTGTTTTTTACCGTTGCATTTCTGTCTATTTCAAGTTTCGCCACTGCCGGCAATGAAGGCGGTCCCTATATTGGCGGGTCTCTGGGTTATTCATCACTGGATGTCGCTATTAACGCGATTGAGGAAGAGGATGTGAATTTTGATGATGATGACATGGGTTTCAAGGTGTTTGCCGGTTATAATTTCGGCCTGGTTCCAATGTTTGATTTTGCCATTGAAGGCTCATATGTTGATTTTGGTGGCACTGCTGCAGATGCCATACCCGATTTGGATATAGATATTACAGCCTATGATATATTCGGAGTAGCCTGTTACAATATCGGCCCAGTAGGAATATTCGGTAAGGCAGGTCATGTCTGGTGGGAAATAGATTCCAGCATTTCAGATGTACTGGATGAATCCTCCGGTGACATGGCATATGGTATTGGACTCAAATTTCAGTTCAACTCGGTGGCAGTCCGTGCTGAATATGAAAGATTTAAGTTTGATATAGATGATGCAGATATTGACCTTGATTTTGTTTCTGTAGGGTTTTCCTGGACATTTTAAATAGTGCTACCGGGGCTTTTAAAAATCTGATTAAAAGATTTTTTACCTTAAAATTGACCGGGTAATGTATCGATGCTATATTGTCGCATACTATTATCCAGATAAAACATTATTCGACGTCGGTTTAAATATGACTCCTGTTACAGATCTCCTTAATCAGAACAGTTTCTTAAAAAATCTTTTCGATTCCATGCCATGCGGTGTCCTTGTACTGGACAGAGAAAGAAGGGTTCAGGCAATCAATAATATTGTAGAGCGTACATTCGGTATATCTCTCTCCGATGTGATAAAGCAGAGGGGCGGAGGAGAGGCGCTCAATTGTATCCATGCCCATGCAAGCAGTATGGGGTGCGGTTTTTCGGATGAATGCGGCCAGTGCATGATTCGAAAGACTGCCATTGATGCCCTGGGCGGAAGCAGGATAGAAAAAAACAGGGCAACAGCACAATTTTTCATTAATGGGGTTGAGAGGGATATTGACCTGCTCATAAGCGCTGCACCCCTTGACCATGAGGGTGAAAGGCTTGCTATAATCATCATTGAAGACATAACAGAACTGAATGAATTAAAGAGGCGCTTAAAGGCTGAAACCAGTTTTGCCGGCATCATTGGCAGCAGTGCTGTTATGAACGAGCTTTTCAGCACTATCAGGGATCTTGCGGACATAAATGTACCGGTGCTCATACAGGGTGAGAGCGGCACAGGCAAGGAGCTTGTAGCCTCTGCCATACACAGCGAAGGAAGCAGGGCGAATAAACCCTTTGTGCCGGTCAACTGTGCGGCCCTGCCAGAAGGCATCCTTGAAAGCGAACTCTTCGGCCATGAAAAGGGTGCATTTACAGGGGCCATAAAGGAAAAAAAGGGAAGATTTGAGCTGGCAGACGGGGGCACACTATTCCTGGATGAGATAGGCGAACTGCCTAAAACCGTCCAGGCAAAGCTCTTAAGGGTCCTGCAGGAGGGCTGTTTTGAAAGGGTAGGGTCAGAGAAATCAAAAATGGTGGATGTCAGGATCATAAGCGCTACAAACCGTGATCTCAGGGCAGAGGTAAAAAAGGGGAACTTCAGGCAGGATCTATACTATCGTCTTGCGGTTGTCCCGGTCATAATCCCTCCCCTGAAAAACCGCAGGGATGATATCCCTATTCTGGTGGAACACTTTCTTGAGGTGTTCACTGACCATGGAAGGCACCACGGGAGAGGCGGTGTTTCTGAAAGCGCCCTGGATATCATGATGGATTATCCCTGGCCCGGAAATATAAGGGAGCTTCAGAGCGCCATAAGATTTGCCCTTGTAAAATCAGGCGGAAAGACAATAGGCATCCACCATCTCCCCCTTGAGATACTTGAATGGCGGGACAATCGGCCATCAAGGGGCCCTGCAAAAAAACTGGAGCAATCTTCTGTTGAGGATGCCTTAAAAAGATCCGGGGGCAACAAGGCAAAGGCGGCCAGACTGCTGGGTGTGGGCAGGGCAACCCTCTACAGATTCCTTGTGGATTTCAATAATGTTTCATGATACAATCCTGTCTCAAAATTAAATCTGAGACAGATGATTTTAAGAAAAATAGACCTTTTTAATTAATTTTTCTATCCCTGTTTTGATAACAGGCTGTAAGGTTATTCAGATCAGTTGGTAACACGTTGTAATTTAAGCAGATTGATTGTTACCTGATATTTTATGCCATCTCCGGCAAGGTCATTCATATTAACGCGGCATCCGGGTATGCTCAGGTTTTAAACCCCGGATATAAAAAGTGTCTCATGTTTTTTGTCTTATAAAAACCCTTATTTATTTTTATCAGGCTTAAGAGCCTGTAATTATTTATAATTTAATTTTATTTTAATACCACAATGTCTGGCACAGATATTGATATAAATATATTCAAATTAGAATAGAGGGTGCCGCTTATGAAACCATGTGATGAAAGCCTTTTAAAGGTAATAGAATTAACAGAAGAGATGATTCAGCTTTCGGATGAAGGTGATGCCCTGAGAGAGGATGCAGGATGCGGGGTACTCTTCGGTGTGCTGAGGGATTCTGCATACAGGATCAAAAAGATGGCAGAAAAGGAGCGGGATGCCCATATAAATAAGGGGTGGTTTTTAAACAGTGTTAATTGACTCTGATTATTATATGATTACTATTATCGTCTAATAAAAAACAGCTTAACAATATACTTACATTAATCAATTAAATTAATAAAACAGGAGGGTAATATGGGTAGCTTAAAGGGAACCAGGACAGAAAAGAATCTGCTTACAGCATTTGCAGGAGAATCACAGGCCAGAAACCGTTATAATTTTTTTGCAAGCCAGGCAAAAAAGGATGGGTTTGAACAGATATCATTTATCTTTGAAGAGACAGCCAATCAGGAAAAGGAGCACGCAAAAAGGCTGTTTAAATTTCTTGAGGGAGGGGATGTGGAGATTACCGCTGCCTTTCCCGCCGGTGTAATCGGGAGCACCCTTGATAACCTAATGGCAGCAGCAGCAGGTGAACATCATGAACATACAGAGATGTATCCATCCTTTGCAAAGATAGCCGATGAAGAGGGCTTTACTGAGATCGCAAAGGTATTCAGAAACATTGCTGTTGCTGAAAAACAGCATGAGAAGAGATATAATGCCCTTGCTGCAAATATCAAAAACAAGAGGGTCTTTGAAAGGGGCAAGGATACTGTATGGCGTTGCAGGAATTGTGGTTTTATCTGGACAGGGGCACAGGCGCCGGAAGAATGTCCTGCGTGCGCGCATCCAAGGGCACATTTTGAAATTCTTGGAGAAAATTATTAATTTCATACCTGCTGCTGCCTTCTGAACCCTGTTTAGAGGCGGCAGCAAAAAGAGAATATCAAGTTCTTTTGAAAGGGATATTATATGGCAGAGAAAGCAGGAATCATTACGATGCACGGAAACCCGCTAACCCTTTTAGGCAGTGAGGTTAAGGTTGGTGACATGGCACCGGAGGCAACCCTTATTGATAACAGTCTTGCACCGGTAAATATTTCATCCTACAGGGGTAAGGTGCTGGTAATTTCCTCTGTCCCCTCCCTTGATACACCTGTATGCGATATAGAGACAAGAAGGTTCAACAAAGATGCAGAGGGGCTTGGAAAGGATATTACAATCCTCACGGTTAGCATGGATCTACCCTTTGCCCAGAAAAGATGGTGCGGGGCAGCCGGCATAGAGAGGGTTATCACCCTATCCGACCACAGGGATGCATCCTTTGGGACCTCCTACGGGATGCTGATCAAGGAGCTTCGTCTCCTTGCAAGGGCAGTATTTGTCATAGACAGGCAGGGTGTGGTGAGATACATCCAGCTAGTAAAAGAGCTTTCAAAAGAGCCTGACTATGAAGAGATAATTAAAGAGGTCAAAAAACTGGTTTAACTGCAAACATTATATAAGGAGGAATCAAAATGGTAAAAAAACTGGAGATATACAAATGTGAGGCGTGCGGGAATATTGTTGAGGTTGTTACTGCCGGTGGAGGCACCCTTGTCTGCTGTGGAAAACCCATGAAGCTTATTACTGAAAATACAGTTGATGCCGCAAAAGAGAAACATGTTCCTGTAATAGAAAAGATCAGCGGCGGTTACAAGGTGCGTGTTGGTGGCGTTGCCCATCCCATGGAAGAAAAGCATTACATCGAGTGGATAGAGATCATTGCAGGCGGCAAGGCATACAGGCAGTTTCTGAATCCGGGAGATGCCCCGGAGGCAACCTTTATGACTGATGCCAAAGAGATCACTGCAAGGGAATACTGCAACCTGCATGGCCTGTGGAAGGCATGATTGAAAAAGATTGAACTTAAAGCGGTTTAAACATAATATATTTTAAACACTAAAGACAAGGAGGCACAGCTAAATGGATAAATATGAATGTACTGTATGCGGCTATGTGTATGACCCCAAAGATGGAGACCCTGATAGTGGCATTAAAGCCGGAACCTCTTTTGATGACCTGCCTGACGACTGGACCTGCCCTGTATGCGGTGCGGCAAAGGATCAGTTTGAAAAGGTCTGAAAGCCTTTCTTTTAAATTCACCCGCGGCCTTTTATATAAGGCTGCGGGTTTTCTTGCCCCAGCAGGAGTTACCTTTAAACTTTTAGAATCAGAAAAGGGACATACCGGGCTCGTGCAAGGGCAAAAAGAGAGTGGAGAGGCTTACTGTGTTAGAATATAATGCAAGATGAAGTAAAAAAGAAGAGATGCCCTGACTGCAATTTCTGCCAGATGTGCAGTGAAAGCAGGTGCAGGCTTTGCAGGAACACAAAAAGGGCATGCAATAGATCCCTGAGGTCAAATGGTTTCACCCTTCATGAATATGAAGAATGGCAGAAAAACAGGGCCATGAAGAGAAAACCGGTAGCAGAGACTCAATAATATAACCTTTATATCAGGGCATTTTATAAGCGAATAAATCAGGACATACCTTTAACCCTGCACCAAGGAGTTAAAATTATGAAAACATTGAAACGCCTCTCAGCAACCATGTTACTGCTTATAGTTTTTGTCTTCTGTTCAGGCACATATTCACAGGAGATAAAGATCAGCGACAACACCAGAACCTGCCTTGACTGCCATACCAGTCTTCATCCCGGGATTGTTGGGGAGTGGGAAAAAAGCGCTCATGGGCGCATGGCCCCCTCTGCTGCAATAAAAAAGCAGGGAATGGAGAGGCTTGTTTCCGCTGAAAAGATACCTGAAGCCCTTCTTGATAATGTGGTCGGGTGCGCCGAGTGTCATATGATAAACCCTGAAGAACATAAAGACAGTTTTGACCATGCGGATTTCAGCGTACACCCGGTTGTGACCCCAAAGGATTGTTCTGTATGCCACAGTACCGAGGCAATGCAGTATGAGAAAAACATAATGTACCATGCCTATGGCAACCTCATGAACAACCCGGTATATTCAGACCTGGTCACATCCATAAACGGGATTCAGACCTTTGAGAATATGTCCTTAACCATAGCGCCTCCTGATGACCGGACAAATGCAGATTCATGTCTCTCATGTCATGGTACCATGCTCAAGGTATCCGGCACAGAAACTAGGGAGACGGACCTGGGCGAAATGGATTTTCCGGTTATTGAGGGATGGCCCAACCAGGGGGTAGGGAGGATAAACCCTGATGGTTCAAAGGGGTCATGCGCATCCTGTCACGGAAGACACGCCTTCAGCATGGAGACGGCAAGAAAACCTGATGCCTGCTCACGATGCCACAAAGGGCCTGATGTGCCTGCCTATCCTGTGTACAAGGTGAGCAAGCATGGCAATATTTACAGCTCAGAGGAAAAGAGCTGGGACTTCGGGGCAGTGCCCTGGACAATAGGAAAAGATTTTTCTGCCCCGACATGCGCCACATGTCATGCAAGCCTTCTGACCGATACGGAAGGTAATGTGGTTGCAGAAAGGAGCCATCAGATGAATGACAGGCTCTATAAACGGATTTTCGGGCTGACCTATGCCCACCCTCACCCGGTTTCACCTGATACGACCCTTATCAGGAATAAGGCAGGCCTGCCACTGCCAACAGAACTGACAGGTGAACCTGTAGAAGGTTTTCTTATAGATCAGGCTGAACAGGATAAAAGAAAGGGGGCAATGCAGAAGATATGCCTCTCATGTCACTCAACGGGGTGGGTGGAAGGGCATTTTGACAGGCTTGAAAACACAATAACAACCACCAACCGTATGACCCTCACGGCTACTGAGGTGCTCATGGAGGCATGGGCAAAAGGGGCTGCAAACGGCCTTGACAAAAAAGAGAGCATATTCAATGAAGGAATAGAGAAAAAATGGATAGAGCAGTGGCTCTTTTATGCCAACTCAACAAGGTTTGCATCGGCCATGTCTGGGGCTGATTACGGGGCGTTTGATAATGGGAGGTATTATTTATCAAAAAATATTCAGGATATG
Organism: Deltaproteobacteria bacterium; assembly: GCA_016931115.1. Taxonomy (GTDB): domain Bacteria; phylum Desulfobacterota; class DSM-4660; order Desulfatiglandales; family HGW-15; genus JAAZBV01. The sequence continues at coordinate 6,643 of JAFGFM010000125.1, forward strand.
ATAGAGTGGCTCAAACTAAGGGTTAAAGACAAAGAGAAAAAATAAATACTTACACCGTGGAGGAATAAGATGGCGGATCATAAGGATGTGAAAATCTACACACTCAGCACATGCAGTCATTGCAGTGCAACAAAGCAGTTTTTAAATGAATGCAATATCAAATATGATTTCACCGATGTGGACATACTGCAGGGCGAAGAGAGAAAGGCTATTCTTGATGACATCAGGAAGATTAACCCGAAATGTTCATTCCCCACTATTATCATAGGCGACAAGGTCATTATAGGATTCAAAGAGGATGAAATAAAGGAGGCCCTTGGCTTATGACAAGAGAAGAGCTTTATGAGATGCTGAAAAAGGCACAGGGTGCAAAGGGTTATTTTTTCAGCAGCAACAAAGAGAGGGTCATGGAACTTATGGAGGCCCTGCTCGTTAACAAGGAGCGGTATGGCTACATGTGCTGCCCTTGCAGGCTCTCATCCGGTGACCGGAAACAGGATTCAGATATAATCTGCCCCTGCGTATACAGGGAAGAGGATCTGAAGGAGTTCGGGAGCTGCTACTGCAACCTCTATGTGACAAAGGAGTGGGAGGAAGGCAGGGTGCCCCACGCTTATGTCCCGGAACGAAGACCGCCCGAAAAGATGGGGTTCTAGTTCTTTTAAAGGGACATTCGCCCGGTACCGCTTTAATAAAAGATTGATAATCATGTTTCCTTTTTACACCTGAAATAGAAGTACAAGGGTGATCTTGATTAGACGTGTATATAAAATAATCTGGCTGGTGGCCCTGTATCTCTTTTTGAACGCATGCGGGGCCACACACCAGAAAAGAGAGTACTTTGAAAATATAACCCTCCTCGGCAGGCAGCACCTTGAAACCGCTCTCCTCGGGGATAATGAGATACAGATCAGGTACAGGCATGGGGAGGTGAGCAGCTATCTTTATGCCTCATGGCAAAACCTGAAATTTAACATGGCCACCCATAATCATGGCCTTTCTGAAATCCTTTTTTCAAAAAAACCTTTAAAAACACTGAAAAATCCCAGACAGATACATGTCCGAAAAGGCGATGAATGGCAGGCACTGCTTAAAAGGGCTATATCGGTTATTGCGCCTTCTGAGCAGGGAATGGGTGTTTCTGCGGTATTGAATTATCAGGAGATGGCGCTTTACCGCGATACAGACTGCACAATCCATCTCTCAAAATTTAGCGATACACCGCCCCACATCAGGGTTACTGGCCTGTTAAGGGAGACCCAGATTGCCGCAGAGATAGCCAGGCAGCTTAACACTGAAGGGACCAATGAAGATAACGGGCAGTTCCTGTTCCGCACAGACAGCATTGACCACGGCGGTATTGCCTTTATGTTTATTGATCTCAACCGAAAGCAGACTGTTTTTTTAACAACGCCCTATAACCCGGAATATTCTCACAGTTCAGGTTCAAACCCGGCCATGTATATGGCCCGCTGGTTTTACAGGTCAGGGCTTTTAACCATACTGAAAAACCCGGCAACCACCATGTACAGGCTCTATTGCAGGCTAAGGCACAGTGCAGCGGTGATACTCACAGGGAGTAATGATTCTGAAAAGAATGTATATGTTCAGTACAGTGAGGCCGAGGGCATGGATATTGCCAGGTTTGAAGAAATACTTGATGATATGTTCCCTCATAACAGGCCCTTTAAGGGCAATATCAATTTTCTTATAGATGGTGATAATTTTTTTCCAAGACTAATACAGTGCCTGAATGATGCAAAAAAATCCATATGGCTCAGGACATATATATTTGATAATGACGATTATGCGGTAAAGATAGCCGATATCCTTAAGAGAAGATCACCTGATATAAAGGTAAGGGTACTGGCTGACCATATGGGGTGCATGAGTGCTGCAACATCGCTGCCATCATCACCCATACCGGGAGATTTTATTTTCCCATCGGATATCTTTGATTACCTTGAGGAGGACTCAAAAGTAATGGTGCGGGCCACAACCAACCCCTGGTTTACAGCGGATCACACCAAGACAATTATTATTGACAGCAATACAGCCTTTATTGGGGGAATGAATATAGGCAGGGAGTACAGGTATGAGTGGCATGACCTTATGATGGAGGTAAGGGGGCCGGTTGTTGGCAGGCTTAAAAAGGATTTCAGAAAGGCATGGTCACATGCAGGCCCTTTTGGTGACATGGCATACCTCTTTTCAGGGGCATCCATCCCAAATTATGAACCTGAAAATGAGCCACAGGAGCTCTATGACATAAGAACCCTGTACACAAAGGCAGGGGCCACACAGATATTTGATGCCCAGCTTGTGGCAATAAGGAATGCTAAAAGATATATCTACATACAGAACCCCTACTTTACAGAAAACAGGATACTTAACGAACTGATAAATGCAAGGGCAAGGGGTGTGGATGTGCGGGTTATACTGCCCTCAACAAGCGATTACGGCTTTATGGACAGCAGCAATATAGTGAAAAATATCATGCTTAAAAACGGCATAAGGGTCTATCAGTACCCTCGTATATCACATATCAAGGCCGCCATTTATGATGGCTGGGCATGTCTTGGAAGCGCAAATTTTGATGCACTGAGCTTAAGGATCAACCTTGAAACCAACCTGGCATTTTCAGACCCGAAGGCAGTGCAAAGGTTGAAAGAAGATCTGTTTGAAAGAGATTTTGCGGCATCAAGAGAGGTAACAGCCCCTGTTAAGGTTACCTTTATGGATTACATGGGTGAGATGATCTCAAACCAGCTTTAATCCTTTATTTATTAGAAAAAATTTCAGGGCAATTTATTTTTATCAACACTTTGCCAGATTATGCCATCACCCCGTAGAGACAAGGAATGCCTTGTCTCTACAGATATGGCGTAAGGTATTTCAGGCAGTTTAAGGTAGTAGATTACGCGTACTTACCGGCAATATAGTCGCTCAGGTCATCAATCAGTTTTTCCTTTTCTACAATGACGGCCTTTAAAATATCACCGATCGATATCAGGCCAATAAATTTCTGCCCGTCAAAAACCGGCAGGTGGCGGATATGTTTGCCTGTCATCAGAACCATGCATTCATTTATATCTGTTTCCGGTTTGATTTTGTACATCGCGCGTGCGGAGGTCATGATATCCTGCACCTTTGTTTCTTTGGAGGATTTTCCTTTCAGGATCACTTTACGCGTATAATCCCTTTCGGAAAAGATACCAACGACCTTCCCTTTCTTGTCGATAACCATCAGCGCTCCTATGTTTTTTTCTGCCAGCAGAGTGAGGGCATTAAAAACAAGCGATTCAGGGGTTACCGAAAAGACCTCCTTGACGGCCTTATTTTTTAAAATCTCTTTTACTAATTTCATTTTTTCCTCCCTTTAAGAAAGATAATACAGTTACTGTCCAAAAAGCAGTTTGCTGCAAACCGGCCAATCACTTTAAAATACAAAAATCGTATTAAAGAGTTCTTATCATCTAAAAAGTAGAAAAAGCCTGATCACCCTGTAATGTATAAGTAGCGCCAATAATCATAGAAGGGGGATCACGATGAAACTTGTCAAAAGTATATCATTAGAATTTGAAGATGCAATCAGTAAAATTAACTTAAATGAAATTATTTATAAATTGAATATCATAATTGACTTAATCTGGGAAGATATGCCGTTTAGCTCCCATTATAGAACAAGGCCATTTTTTCTAAAGATTACATACCCCCGACCCGATATAAAATGTACGCAAATAAAAATATGTCGGGGTTACTTCCGGCAAATTAATTAACAGATAAAAAAAAGGGGTAAATATGTTGATGAAAACAAAGATTTTTATTTTAATTTCAATGCTTTTTCTCACTTCATTAATCACAGGATGTCTTACAACCTCTATTGGGCCAAAGTTTACACAGTCAATAACTCCCGAGTCTGGCAAGGCAGTAATATATGTCTACAGGCAGAGGGGTGTAATGACAGCCACAACGATGCCGGGGATAAAGGTAAATGATGTAGAGGTGGTTGAGATGCTGCCTGAGATCGGGTATTTCTCACTTTCTGTTGATCCGGGGCAATACACCTTTACCCCAAAACTTTTCGGTATATATAAAACCACTGAGACAACTGCTAATGCTCAACCCGGTGAGGTCTATTTTGTGCGCCTGAAGGTATCCATGGGAAGTCTGGAGTTTGACCTTATGAATAAAGATGAGGCAATGGCCTATATGGCTACATGCCATCTCCTTGACTCAAAATATTATCGTGATCCACGTGTAATGTCCGGACAAAAGGTTTCCATGCATCCAGCGCCTGTCATAAGCAAGGAGATTGCTGCTGTTCAGACACAGGCTGATGTAAAGCAGGTGCCTGATATTCCGGTTGAGGAAAAGGCTCCTACCCCGGTATCCTCCAGGCCGGTAGCTGTCAAAGACCTGAAGGGCAGGCTTTATGTTGATGTAAACCCTTCCAATGCAAGGATTCGCATCATGAATATATCGCCTGTATTTGAGCAGGGAATAACTCTTGATCAGGGTCGCTATGATCTGGAGGTCTCTGCTGCCGGTTATAACTCCCATCGAGAATGGGTCACCCTTGAAAAAGGAGAGTCAAAGAATTTTCAGGTACTGCTTGAACCGGTCAATAAACCTGCGCCTGTGGCTGAACAGCCTGTGATTAAGGAGCAGACTGTGGTAGTATCTTCATTAACCGCAGAACAAAAGGCAAATGTGTCAGAGGCCTTTAGCGCTGAGGAGGAGCGTTATGCCCGAATGCTCCAGAATGGTTCTCTTACCGAAATACGTGATGCAGCAAAAAATATCTACTATAGACACTATAACAGCAGTTATCTTGCAGCCATTGCCGAGCAGGCGCTCCTTAAACATTATTCAGCAGATGCCAGCAACATCCAGGTCGATGCAATGGCATGGCTCTGCAAGGCGCTTGGAAAGACAGGAGACCGCCGCTATGCAGAGACACTGAGGACGGTTGCGCAGAATGCCCCTCACCGCAAATTAAGGGGGCATGCAGAAAAAAGCCTTGCACAGTTATAAACCATTTTAAAATATATGAATAAAACAGGGGCATTACCAAATGCCCCTGTAAGTCCATGCGATCCATATAAAGGGTCTACTGCTGACTTTTATTATTTTTAAATGAGTCAAAGGCATACTTAGTTTCACTATTTTTTCACAGGCCTGATGATTGCCCTGCATGGGCCGGCATCACCCTTTTCCATCCTGAGCGGAAGGCATATCATTTCATATTGGCCAGGTTTTACTCCGTCCAGATTTAGCATCTCCATAATATAAATGCCGTTATGAAGAAGTGTCTCGTGTACTATTTTTATATTCTCAAGGTCCTTATGATTCCCTATAGTTATATAGTCAACTCCAACCAGACGAACCTTTCTATCCCGCAGATAATAGGCGACCTCATTGGTGCAATAGACATAATCCTCCACAAAATCGGCGGTTTTATATGCATAGGATGAATTTCTTGTTTTGAACAGTATCCTTTCCCCTTCCCTGATATCATAAGGAGCTACCTCCGCCATTTTTATACTTACCGGGTCCTTGATTTCTATTACCCTGGCCGGGCCAATAGCCGTATCAAGAGGCATCATATCTATGGTTGTGCCATCTGCCATGAAATGAAACGGGGCGTCTATGTGTGTTCCATTGTGAGAATTTATATTGATCTGTGACATAGTTACAGGATCACCTTTTGTCCTGTCAAAAATCCTGGTGATCGTTGGCCTTTGAGGATCAGTAGGGAAATATGCCATTGGCTGATCAACCTTAAAAGGAACACTAATATCAATCCACTCAGATTTATTCATAGTATTTATCTCCTCCTTGTTTGCTGTAAGCCATCAGTACTAGATTTGATACTGAAAATATCATAAAAAATGTGCGTATTTGAATCCTGTATTATGCGTATAAGCATTTAATAAAAGTTGGAATCTTTTGTCAACGTATGTATCTCATTGAAGTGAAGTATGCAAATATTACGGGAACCAGCTTATCGGCAAAGAATATATGAGGTGAATATCATAAATAAAGGTAAAGCCTGCTATAAAGATGATGATATCTTAATGGGTCAGAAGTCAATGTGTACAAGGAAACAGTTAACCCTTTAAAATACCTTGCTTCCTGATGTGTAATTTTTATATTATGTTTGTGTATATTAACGGGGGTGGAAAAATGAGAACAAACCTTGATATTGATGACAAATTAATAAATTCTGCCATGTCAATGACCCATATTAAGACGAAGAAGGGTATTGTAGAGTATGCCCTCAAAGAATTAATAGCCCAGAAAAAAAGAAAATCTATTCTGGGTTTAAAGGGCAAGGTTAAATGGGAAGGAGATCTTGATGAAATGAGGAAGATATAATGGATGGAGGGCTTGCTGATACATCTGTCTGGATTGATTTTTTAATGATGTAAAAACCAAAGAAGCCGATCTATTACATTCCCTTATTCAAGAAGATTACCCTGTAATTATGTTATGGCAAAATATTCAAACCTGAAAATCGTAAATCTTAGTGATAGAAAATCATTCATATAAATAAATGTCAATGTCAACGCCTGACTCCAAATTTTTCACTATAATGGTTTATTTATAGACGAAATGTAAGTTTTAGTTCACTTTAATGAATAATTGCAGCTTCCGCTCAATACCATGAGTTACCCCTTATTATTTTGATGAGCTATTCGGAGCTTTGATAAACATATAAAGGGTTTCCGGTTAAGAGCATTTTAGTAATTATGCTAAAATAGGCACCTCCCCATCCATAGTATATTGGGTA
>JAFGFM010000013.1 GCA_016931115.1 Deltaproteobacteria bacterium
TCTTCCTGTGAATATTGTTTCTGGAACCCCTCGGAGCCGAAGTTATCATACTGCTGTCTCTTTTCCTTGTTGCTTAAAACAGCATAAGCCTCGCTTATATCCTTGAACCTGGCCTCTGCGCTTTTATCATCCTTATTGCGGTCAGGATGATATTTCATGGCAAGCTTGCGGTATGCCTTTTTTATCTCATCTTCAGTAGCTGTTTTTGATATGCCCAGTATCTTGTAATAATCTTTCCCTGCCATTTTAACTCCGGTATCTCATTTTCATAACCTTAACACTGCATTATATTTATCTTTTATCTCACACGGAGAGCACGGAGAACACGGGGAAAACAAAAATTAATTCTCTGTGGCCTCCGTGTCCTCTGTGTGAAATTTAATTTTATTATATATCCCCAATGTTTATTTTAGTGCCCTAAAATAAGCATATTTTTATATGAGTCAAGAAGCTTATAACTTCCCTATTTATAAATTCGTTTTTGCAGCAGAAAGGCGATATTCAAAGGTGACATTTATATTTAGCCTCTCAACTGTAATAGAGTCAGGAAAGCGAGGAAAGGGCGCTGCCCGTCTGATGGCATCAAGCCCCTCCTGATCCAGTATCTCATGACCTGAAGTGCCGGTTACCTCAACACCGGTAAGGTGGCCATCCCTTGTAAGGCTGAACAGGGCATATGCCTTACCCTCCATGTTATTTTCCTTTGCCTCCTTAGGGTAGCCCCAGGAGGCGGAAAGACGCTTTTTTAAAATAGCTGTATAGGATACATACCTCTTATCTACTGTATCAAGGGATATGGTCTCCTCTGATTTCTGATCTGTCTCAAGGATCTTCTTAATTGTGTTTTCCCTCTCCTTTTCAGTCATCTTTTCAAATGGGATGTCATCTATTGCATCCCTTACAAATTCCACCCTGTAGCTCTTGAGCTCTTCAATGTGCCATAGCTCTGGCGCAAACTGCTGTATTAAAAGTATCAGGACAAGGTGTGAAAAAAAAGAGAGCCCGAATGCGGTCTTTTTTATCCTTGAGGTAGCAAAAAGATTACTTGTCAGGGTTGTTTTTATTGCCATTTACCCACAGATCGATATTTTTATCAAACCACCATTCAGCCTGGTCAGTTTCAAGAATTTCCTGAACCATTGCTAAAGCCTTTTCAGTGATCAGCCGTTTTTTTGCATAAAAAAGCCACTCATCTGCATACCTGTTACCAAGATCCTTTTCCCGCTTAAGTTCCAGAATAAGGTCAATTTGATCCGCATCCCGGGCAATTTTTGCCTCAATAGTGGCACATTCATTGAATTCTTCAGTTAGTGATGCAATTTCGGCACCAAAAGAGAGCTTCTCTGTCATGTGGCTGACCGCCTTTTTTTCATCAACTGTGTTATACCTCTTGTTAACATAGTTCATGTCGCCTGTCCTTGCCTCATGCAGGTCATGGAAAAGGCACATGAGAATGGTTTTATACCGGTCTGCACCCGGGGTCTCTCCCGCAAGTATGTACCCGATTATTGTCATCCTGAATGAATGATCAGCCACTGATTCGCTCCCTGAACCCAGGAACTGGTAACCTGTGCGCGGGGTCTTTTTCAGCATGCCCACTTCAAATAGAAAATTTGCTATATTTTTCATGATATCTTTTCAATATGGAGAATGGTAAAAAATGTCAAGAAACAATAATTAACCCCCTTACTTGAAATATTGGGAATTATATTTAAAGTCTGGTTAAATGACCTGTTTTGTAGTATAGAGTTTTAAAAAAAATAATGGTGGTACGAATATGAGCGATACACTTAAAATATACAGATTCCCTGACCCGGTTTTAAGGATAAAGGCTGCACCAGTGGAAAATATCGATGGCGAGCTTCAACAATTTATAGACGGCATGACCGAAACCATGTACAAGGCTCCCGGTATAGGGCTTGCTGCCATACAGGTAGGTAAACCCATAAGCCTTGTGGTTTATGATATATCCCCACCTGAAGAGTCACATAAGATAAATGTGATAATGAACCCTGAGATCGTCTCACGTGAAGGTTCAATCACCTATGAAGAGGCATGCCTATCTGTTTTTGACTATTCCGCAGAGGTGAAAAGGAGTAACAAAATACTAGTTAAGGCCATTGACCGTGAGGGTAAACCCATAGAGATAGAGGCAGAGGGTCTCCATGCAGTGTGCCTCCAGCATGAGATAGACCACCTTAACGGTGTTCTTTTTATTGATCATATCAGCTCCTTAAAAAGGTCTCTTTATAAAAGCAGGCTTAAAAAGATATTAAGCAAAGAACAATAACAGGGATAATGGAACAGGTTATTTCAGATAAATTACCCGAAAGGCCAAAGATCATCTACATGGGCACACCGGACTTTGCCGTACCGGCGCTTAAAAGTCTGGTTAATGCCGGTTATGATATAAAGGCAATTATTACCCAGCCTGATAAACCAAAGGGCAGGGGGCTTACACTCTCCGCATGCCCGGTTAAGGAGGTTGCCATCTCATACGGGCTTAATGTGATGCAGCCGGATAATGTTAATGATAATGGGTTTATAGAGGCGTTAAGGCTAATAAAACCTGATATTTTCATTGTTGCGGCATTTGGTCAGCTGCTTAAACAGGAACTCCTGGCTCTACCCAAATGGGGGGCGATCAATATACATGCATCACTCCTGCCTCTATACAGGGGGGCAGCGCCCATACAGTGGGCAATACTGGATAACAGGCCGGTAACAGGCATAACGCTTATGAAGATGACAAAGGGGCTGGATAAAGGGCCTGTACTTTTTAGCCATGAGCTCCCCATTAATGAGCATGAGACAGCCGGAGAGCTGTTTGACAGGCTGGCCGCTCTATCAGGGGATGTGATTGTAAGGTTTCTTAAGGAATCGGCAGGGAAAGAGATAACAGGCACCCCACAGGATGATAGCCTTTCTTCATATGCCTCTAAGATTTCAAAGGAGATGGCAAGGATAGACTGGACAAATAGTGCGGTAAATATAGCCGCACTTATAAGGGCTATGGACCCATTTCCCGGTGCAACTACTTTAATGAATGGGAAAAATATCAAACTCTTTTCTCCTGTTGTTATAGAGAAGACCATCAGGTCAAAAAATCCTGGAAGGTTAACTACTGATGATGCTAACAGGTTTATGGTTGAGACAGGAGAGGGCATTATTGAAATAGGTGAGATACAGCTCCCCAATAAAAAAAGGATGGCTGTAAAGGCATTTTTACAGGGCAACAGGATAGAAAAAGAGACTCATTTAATTTAGCTTTCAGCACTCAGCTATCAGCTGTCAACTAATTATTTGTAAGATAACCGGTAAATAACCTTTCAGGATAAAAGATGGACGAAACAGATAACAGGCAGAGCAGAACCAGTGACAGAAACAGGTTTATTCTTCTGCTCCTTCTCACATGCGCAGCACTCATGGGGCTTGCTATACTCCTATGGCTGATACCATATATCGGTTTCAGTAAAATCCACCCTAGACTCCCCTTAATAATGGCCTTGTTTTTCGGTGCCGCAGTTCTGTATATGATCGGCGGCGGCCTGACCCTCATATTTACAATCTTGAGGGGTAAAAACCTCTTTTTCAACCGCAGGATAAGGGGTGTTGTGATACGGTTTCTCTTCCCCATGCTTGTGTTTATGGGAAAGCTTGTTGGCATCAGCAAGGATCAGGTAAGAAGGTCATTTATTGAGATAAATAATCAGCTTGTCCTGAGTGAGGCCAGAAAGGTAAAACCTGAAAAACTGCTTATACTTCTCCCCCACTGTTTACAGTTCCATGACTGCCATGTCAGGATAACAGGCGACATAACAAACTGTAAAAAATGCGGTAAATGCAAGATCAAGGATCTGGTCAGTCTCACAGAAAAATACCATGTGCCTGTTTCTGTTGCAACAGGCGGCACCCTTGCACGCAGGATAGTGGTGGAAAAGAGGCCCGATATCATCATTGGTGTGGCATGTGAGAGGGACCTTACAAGCGGTATACAGGACAGCTTTCCCATACCTGTATTTGGTATCCTGAACAAAAGGCCATTTGGCCCATGCTATGACACTGATATAGACATGGAGAGGGTGGAAAGGGCTATAAAGGTGTTTTTAGGTAATGGCTAAGGATAAACCCCGTGAACTGGCCCTTGATACACTCGTAGGCATTGAAAAGGCCGGTGAATATGCCGGTAACTATCTTGAAGATATATTCAGCAATAACCCGGGGTTTGACGACAGGGACAGGGCATTTATCGCAAACCTCATACAGGGTGTAATCAGATACAGACTAAAACTGGACTATATAATAGGCGGCTTTTCAAACACACCTTTAAAGAAGATAGATAACAGGGTGCTCAATATACTGCGTCTGGCAATCTACCAGGTATATTTTATGGACAGGGTGCCTGAATCTGCCGCTGTTGACAGGGCGGTTGAGCAGGCAAAGGCCATGAAGGGGCAACAGCATGTTGTACCATTTGTAAATGGTCTTTTAAGAAATATCTGCCGCAATAAGGATGGTGTTAAATTCCCTGACCGCAAAAAGGCGTCTGTTAAATACCTGAGCAGTTTTTATTCATTTCCTTTATGGCTCGCACAAAGATGTTTTGATGAGGCTGGTCTTGTCTCTTCAGAGGCGTTATTTGAGGCGCAGAACAGGTTCCCATCCATCAATATCAGGGTGAACAGGCTTAAGACCACAGCAGATGAGCTTGTGAGGGTGTTCGCTGATGAAGGTATCAATGCTGTTCATGCTGAGTATGTTCCAGACTGTTTGATATTAGAAAATTTCAGCGGAAGGATTGAGAGGCTTCCCTCATTTAAAAAGGGGCTTTTTCAGGTACAGGATCAGGCTGCCCAGTTAGTATCATGGCTCCTTGATGTTAAGCCAGGGCAAACAATACTTGATGTGTGTGCGGGTCTGGGCGGGAAATCAAGCCATCTTATGGAGCTGATGGGCGGAAAGGGTCATGTTACCAGCCTTGATACGGATAAACGCAGGCTTGAACTCCTTTATGAGAATGCAAGGAGGCTTGGAATAACAGGTATAAAGAGTGTGGTTGCAGATGCATCTGAGCCTTTTCCTGACAGGTTAAAGAATGCCTTTGACAGGGTGCTTATTGATGCCCCATGCTCTGGCCTGGGCACCATAGGGAGGCACCCTGACATCAAATGGAACAGGACAGAGATAGATGTAAAAAGGATCTCAAGAATACAGAGAAAGATCCTTGAGAACTCTTTTGAGGCGGTAAAACCGGGCGGGTTCATTCTCTATGTTGTATGCACATACACAAGAGAGGAAAACAGGACTGTTATAGATAACTTTATTAATAAAAACAGCGGGGCATCACTCGTAGATCTGAATACAATTGTACCGGAATGGGCAAGAAACCTTATTGACAATGAGGGGTTTTTCAGGTCATATCCTCATAAACACAAAATGGACGGGTTTTTTGCGGCCCTTATGAGAAAAGGATAAGAAGGAGTTACAAATGGGAATAATAGCGCCATCAATACTGTCAGCCGATTTTTCAAAACTGGGTGAAGAGGTGCAGGCCGCTGAAAGGGCAGGGGCTGACTATATACATGTGGATGTAATGGACGGCCATTTTGTACCAAACATAACCATAGGCCCGCTGGTTGTCGAAGGGGTTAAAAAGGTGACAAAACTCCCACTTGATGTGCACCTCATGATAGAAAACCCTGATCAGTATGTAGAGGCATTTGCAAAGGCAGGCGCAAATATCATTACCATACACGCTGAGGCGGTTAACCATCTGCACAGGTCTATACAGATTATAAAAGGCGCAGGATGCAAAGCAGGTGTATCCCTTAACCCTGCAACACCCATTGATGTTTTGGAGTATATCCTTGATGATATTGATATGGTGCTTGTCATGACTGTAAACCCCGGTTTTGGCGGTCAGAAGTTTATACCTGCCACATTATCAAAGATAAAAAGGCTCAGGGAGATGATTGTGAGCAGGGGGCTTAATATTGATATAGAGGTGGATGGCGGCATAAACCCCGAGACTATTAAAAAGGTATCCGGAGCCGGCGCAAATGTCTTTGTGGCAGGGGCCTTTGTATTTAGCAGCCCGGATTACAGGGATGCCATAAATGCCCTAAGGAACGGGATAGTTGAATACAATAAAGAATCCTGAAACATGATAAAAAAATATTTTAAGTATTGATTTTACCCTTGATATTTTTAAGGTGTGCCATTATTATACGCACCTTGCAGATTGATGGAGAGATGGCCGAGTATGGCTTAAGGCGCTCGCCTGCTAAGCGAGTGTAGGGCGTAAAGCTTTACCGAGGGTTCGAATCCCTCTCTCTCCGCCACAAAGGATTATTACGGGTTGACTGATGAATCGGTCAACCCGTTTTATTTACTGTATCCATTACAACAGGCTTGATTTTTTTTAACCATATCCTGTAAGCTTTAAAAAAACAGGATAAGGTCATAATGAACTCTAAAGATACAATAATACACGCGGGATGGCTTATTAATGGTTCCGGCGGACCAGCCAGTAAAGATGTGCTGATAAAACTGTCAGATAGGATCATATCTTCCATTGCAGATTATACACCTGGCCATGATGAATACCTCGATTTTACAGACTGCACAATTATTCCTGCACTTTGTGACAGCCATACACACCTTGCCATATCAGGGCGCCTTGATCCTGAGATAAGGGATAATCAGCTTCACTATGGATATGATCAGGCAGAGGCCATGATAACTGGTCATGTCAGGAATTATCTCAAACATGGCGTTCTTTATGTAAGGGATGGTGGTGATTTTCATGCGCATACGCTCAGGTTTAAAAACCTCCACCACGGGAAAAAAGGCAATAATCTATCGATATATGCTGCGGGTAATGGCATTCATGTGAAGGGGAGATACGGCCAGCTCTTAGGCATGCACCTCACGCCCGGAAGAGAACTGGCCCAGGCCATTTTTGAGGATTTCAGGCCAGGTATGGATCATGTAAAGATTGTGAACTCTGGCGTAAACAGCCTTACAGAGTTTGGTAAAGAGACATCACCCCAGTTCAGTGTAGATGAGCTTAAGGGGGCAGTAAGGGCAGCAGAAAGCATTGGGCTTAAGGTGATGGTCCACGCAAACGGTAAGGAACCTGTCAGGATGGTTGTGGAATCAGGGTGCCATACAGTGGAGCACGGCTTTTTCATGGATGCGGATAACCTCAAAAGGATGGCAGATAAAGGCACAATATGGGTGCCCACCATTTGCACCATGAAGGCATACATGGATAACTCAGCCCCTGAATCAGGAGTGCATCATGTTGCAAAAAAGAACCTCACGCATCAGCTTGAGCAGGTTGAAATGGCAATAAGGTATGGTGTTACAATAGCACTGGGCACAGATGCAGGCTCTCCAGGGGTGTATCACGGTTCAGGGGTTATAGAGGAGTTGGGGCTTTTATTAAAGGCGGGTCTCTCAATTGAAGAAGCAATAAAATGTGCAACATCAAATGCAATGCAGTTAATAAGTGATGCCCCGAATACTGGTACTCTTTCAAATGGTAATCAAGCCACCTTTGTGGCTATAAAGGGAAAACCTGCTGATCTGCCTGATTCCTTGAAGAAAATCAGGGAAATCTGGGTTAATGGGAAAAGAATTTAGTATTTTAAGGTTTTTTTCTCAAAAAAAATTTTGGGTATTTGAAATCTTCTACTTAAGCCACATTATCACCACCTTCGTCATTCCAGACTTGATCTGGAATCCAGTTGCTTTTTGGAAAGGTAGATTTACTCTCAATTTCGATGGTACTTATAATCGCCTTCCAGCTTTGTAGGGGCAGACCAGCGTGTCTGCCCCATATGAGTCCGCATAAGCAACAATTGGCGGGCGGACACCTAGGTCCGCCCCTACGGTATTAACATTAATATATTCTTGCCTCCGTGACCTCCGTGTTCTCCGTGGTGAAAAAATATATCTTATCATGCTAATTCGTCTGAGGCTGGGTTATAAGCTTAATCCGGATGCTTTTCCGGCTGATCACCATCTAGGGTTCATTCCACCCTATGAGACTTCCCTTTTCATCAAATGATACATAGCTCTGGTAAAAGTTGGGGTAATACCAGATTAACCTTGAGCCATCCACAGATTTCACCGGTTCACCAAGTATCTTTTTTACCTCTTCCTGCGTCATCCCCTTTTTAAGGTTCCGCCAGTTTTTCTTATTAAGCCACCCATAGGCGATCTCTTTTTCCTGATCCTTGGGGTCGTGATAGATCTTTATGATCTGCTCAAGGTCTTTTATCCTGTTTTCAAGCTCGGTGATCTGCTGTTGCATATTTTTTATTTCTTTATCATCTGCTTCATCTGATGATGCATTTAATGAAAAGGTCAAAGAGAGCAAAAAAACTATAAAGAGGGTGATTGATCTGATATTGGTTTTCATGATTAATCTCCAGCGATACCTGATATTTTTTATCTTAAAAGGTTTCATGGTGCGAGAGAGGGGATTTGAACCCCTACACCTTGCGGCACTGGATCCTAAGTCCAGCGCGTCTGCCAGTTCCGCCACTCTCGCA
>JAFGFM010000126.1 GCA_016931115.1 Deltaproteobacteria bacterium
AATAATAACTATTGTTTTTCTTAACACCCTTCGCGTCTTTGCGGTTCAATTTCAGCCTGTCACTTCAACCATATAAGGACAAGGAGGTCATGGAGATTTTATCTTTTTTCCCATTAACTTTATAAACAGGAAAAATCTGCCCTGTTTCTTTTCCAGACCTGCTGTTTAAGCAAGCAAAATCAATGAACATGTTATCTTTTATTTGAGGACATTCCATATTCTTTTATACTCTTCAGTATTCTTTCATGTATAGCCTTAACTCGTTCACATGGTTTTGTAATAAATGGAATTGTGGTATCATACTTGCAAAAGTTACTATTAGTAAAATAAAATAAGAGGAATACAGAAATGGGAAAATTATTCTTATTACCACTTCTTTTTTTCTTTTCTATAACTATCAGCTGCAGAGATACTAAATATATTCATGAAGATAGAGATGAAACCACCCCTGGAGCATGGTTTCCAATGTCAATCAATGGAAATGGATTTTTTATTATTCGTGATCAGGAAACAGGAGAACAGTTATTTTCAAAGATGGGGAATTTTTATCTCTCCCTTTCAGATAACCTCTATTATTTAGTCGATCCTTATGGAAACAGTGTTCAGGGATGGAATACAGATATTAATGGTAATATTTCAGGCAGCATTACAGATATTGTTTTTTCTACTGAATCTGAGCCTATGGAATCAGGTAAGATTTCTGTAATAGCCAATTTGGATAAAGATGTGGAGAGCCAATCCCAAATCCTCTCAAGCGAATGGAACGGTGCAGCTACCCCGCCAATAAGCTCTTCCGCTTATGAATATGAGAGTACCATCAATGTTTATGATATTGATGGTTTATCGCATGCAATAACAATATATTATGACAAGATATCAAATGCGGAATGGGAATACATTATAACATGCAATCCAACTGAAGACTTAAGGGCTGGCATAGAAGGTACAGAGGCTGCTGGCCTGCTTGCTCGCGGGATAATATCATTCAATGAGGGGATTGGCTCTATCACAGGCATTACAATGTCAAGACATACAGGCTCTGGTGACTGGACAGAATTAACGTCAAATGATTTCAACCAGGATGGGTATTTTGAATTCGTAGCAGACTTCCTTGGCGGCACAGCGACGAGACAGGTGATAGCCCTTGATATGGGAGTCAGATGGAATGGCTATTCATTTGTTCCTGATCCACTTTCAACCACGCAGTATGCAAACGCTTCAACTACTATATACATATCATCTGATGGCAATGGGATAGAGGCACTGGCAGGCCTTACTGTTAACGGAAATGGCTTGATTACCGGCCATTATATCAGCGAGTCAGATATCCCTCTTTTTATGGTTTCTATTGCAAGGTTCACGGCTCCTGATAAATTACAGGAGGAGGGTAACTTTATCTATAGTGAGACTCAAGATTCCGGTCCTGCAACAATCTCTGCACCCGGTGCTAACGGGACAGGTTCTATTGTTCAGGGTGGAATTGAAGATGACCCGGCATTCACTGACGAACTGTTTCCGCAGATTGGCATAAATGGAGAGGGTTTTTTCATAGTCAAACATCCTGACAATGATAATTTCTATTTTACAAGATCAGGCGAGTTCTATTTTAACAGGGATGGATATCTTACTACCCCTGAAGGTTATATTGTACAGGGATGGGCAATTGACCCTGGTGGCAACATTTCAGGATCACTTTTTGATATCGTAAAGAGGGTATTCATACAACCCCGGCCAACTAATAAAACCACTTTCATAACAAACCTTGATAGTGACCAGGAGAGCAATTCAACCATTCTATCCAGTGCATGGGACGGTACAAGCTATGCGCCTGTTTCACCAGTAGCCTATGGGTATCAGACAACTGTAAAGACATATGACTCACTTGGCAGTACACATGATATAACAGTTTATTATGACAAGGTATCAAATGCGGAATGGGAATACCTTGTAACATGCAACCCTGCTGAAGACATGAGGGCCGGCATAGAAGGAACTAAGGCGGCGGGCCTGCTTGCAACAGGAACAATATCATTCAATGAGGTTAGCGGAACCATCACAGGTATTACCATGTCGAGACTTACAGGCTATGACGATTGGTCAATATTAACGTCAAATGATTTCAACCAGGATGGGTATTTTGAATTCGTAGCAGACTTTCTTGGCGGCACAGCGACGACACAGGAGATATCATTGGATATGGGAATCAGATGGAATGGCTCTTCATTTGTTACTGACCCACTTTCAACCACACAGTATGCAAGCGCAGCAACCACGGTTTATCAGTCTGCAAACGGTTACAGCCCGGGTGTATTTGTTTCAGAAACAGTTGATGAGTCAGGAAATATTTATTTTTTATATTCCAACTCTATAACGCGTAAAGAATGGCAGATTGCTATAGCAACATTTCCAAACCCTCACGGGTTAATAGGTTATGAGGGTAATATTTACAGGGAGACATCCAGGTCAGGACCACCTGTTACAGGTTTGCCATGTATAGATGAGGTGAATTGCATTACTGTTACCGAGTGATATTTTACATGGAGGACTATAGCTGCTAAACATATTTTCAGTCATTCGTTACCATTCAATGGACTGGCGCTGGTAGAGAAGTCCAGGAGACTTAAGGCTGCGGCAGCAGTTATTCCTGACCAGCTCATCAGTTTGATAAAACATGGCCTGCTTATATTACCGTTTCTGGTTTCTGTAATGATTTGTTTTAAATGCGCTTCCTGATTTTTACTAATATTTACGACCTGTTGTACCCACTGAAAGTTAAGTTGACAGTCAGTGCAGTTCTGGTAATATTCGCAGCAATTACTGAGGCAACTCTTTAAAATTTTTTTAGTCAGAGACATTAATATCAGGAAGAGGATTATTATGGCAAAAACATCGGGGAAAATCGTTTATATTACGATCGCAATTCTATTGGGGACAATTCTTTCAGCCTGGGGATGGGGAAATGAAGACCCTCAACTGGATAAATCATCAACCACAGAAAAACTGGAGAGCCTTCCACGGGTTGATGAGGCTAATAGGAAGGTGGTAACCATTTATGAATTCAGATCCAGCGTACCGGAGATCTCTGCGGCAGCTGCAACAGACATGTTCACCACAGCGCTTATCAAATCCGGGACCTTTGCAGTGGCTGAAAGGGAGCGCCTCAATCAGGGTGTTGCATTGGAAAAGCAGCTTAATGCCCAGGGTCAGACAACCGGAACAGTTGCACAATCCCAGTTGATAGGAGCACAATACATATTTGAAGGGACAGTTTCAGAGGCCAATGCCCAGGCCGGCAAAACCGGCGTTGCAGGAGTTTTTAAGGGACTCGGTATTGAAAAAAGCGGGGAAAAGGCCACAATCGGAATTGATGTAAGGGTTGTATCAGCAGCAACAGGTCAGGTGCTTGATTCAGTTAATGTCAGAAAACCTATCAAATCAGGCGGATTTTCAGTAAGCGGTATAGGGGCTTTTGCACAGAAATTGACCAATAAAAACCTGAACGGGGCTGATGTAAATGTTGGACATGAAGGGCGTGAAGGTGTTGATGAGGCCCTGCGTGCCTGTATTGAAGAGGCTGTGTATCAGCTGGTTAAACGCTATGGCAAGGCATAATGATTGAGTAACAGCATCAAAAGGTCTGGCCTGTTTTTACTGGTACTGATCTGCCTTGGTACTTATGCCAGTGGGCAGACGGTTTTTGATATAGGCATTTCCACAAACCACCATGTTCATGAATTCCGTGTAGGAGGCAGACATGAGCACAGGCAACAGCCTCTTTTTGCAGGTAATGGTTTTCACTATTCAAGAAGTTACACTTCAATCTATCTTGTAAATACATTTCCAGGCTCATACAGCCTCAATTTCGCCTACCCTGCTCACGATATCAACATAAACCCTGTTGTTTCTCTTTTTGACAGATGGCCATATGATCCTTTTGCCAGGCGGTATGAGCTGCCCATGGGGCCAAAGGCACTGAATAACAGAAAGCATTTTGAATACAGGTGGAATATGAGTATTTCACCATCCAGCACCAGTTCTCTTCTCTATATAGCCGTTGAAGTGCCGGCAGGTTTGAATAGCTCCATATATTTCCCCCATGATATAACAATTATGCCTCAGGCGTTATCCCCCATGCATACCCTGGAAAAGGGTATAACCTATCTTCAGGGGCCAGCAAACATGGTTCTCGCAAGCGAAGGACAGGCAGAATTATCATATGCGGTTGACAAGGCAGAACAGGGGTTTGATACAGGCACCCTCCCGGCAATGCCCATTAAGAATGACCTTATTAAAAACTGGTCATTCAACGATGGCTTACGCTACTGGACTCCCCATAGGGATCGGATTTCTGCTGATGACGTAAAAACCTTTTCACTTTCCGATGGAATCCTGAAAATCAGGGCCACTATTGAAAACGCCCGCGAAGGGATTATGCAGGAGGTTAATGCGGATGTCAGTGGAGCCTACTCGGTTGTTCTTATGGCCGATGTGATGGTGAAGGAACAGACACAGGCCGGTCTAGGGCCAAAGGGTGTTGATGCACCTGTTGCCATAGCAGTGGGATATAAAGATTCCGCCGGCGGAGATAATAAAGCCCTGGTATTCTATAAAGGGTTCTACAGCCTTAAGTCTGAGGATACAGATAATATTTCAGATGGTCAGCTTGTGCTCAAGGATCAGTGGTACAGGAATATCTTTGATCTTATGCAGCTTGAACCGAAACCGGTTTCCATCCAGTATATCTCTCTTGAAGGTTCGGGATGGCCTGCAAGGGAAGGTTGGATACGCGACATACATCTCATAAAATCAGGGGGTAAAGAATGAAAAAGCTAATTACAGCAATATTATTCACATGTGTGATCATCATGTGTACTGCCGGGGTAATATATGCCGGTGCTCTTGACAGGCAGGTAGTGCAACCACGCACTAATGAGGCAACACAGAGCATGATCAGGGTACCTGGTGTAGTTGGCCAGGAACAGGCATACGCCATGTCGGCACTGCAGCAGGCCGGTTTGAACGTTTCAGTGTTTGAGGCAAAAAAAATGCCCAAAGGTATGGAAGGGGCAGCAAACATGGAAGGCAAAGTGGTATCCCAGACACCCGGTCCTGGTGGCATGGCCATGTATGGCACTGCCGTAAGTATTTATATCTGGAAGCCCCAGGAGGTATCATCAGAAGGGAGCATAGAGAGCCCTGGCAATACTTCAGGATGGGGCAATAACGATATTTCATCATACAACCAGACGCAATCAACCTATTCAGGCACACAGGCACAACCGCAGGGATATCAGCCGATGGGGACGACCGGAACCACAACACAGAGCTCTCAACCTTTTCAGGTACAGCAGTACTATTATCCCTCCACAGGAGATGGAAATGCATCAAACCAGCAGGGTCAACCAAATCAGGGAGAGCAGCCAACTGACCCAAACGCATATCAGCAACCTGTTGATCCAAACACATATCAACAACCAGTTGATCCAAATGCATACCAGCAACCAGTTGACCCTAACACATATCAGCAGCCTGCTGACGCCAACACAACTCAGCAAACCGAAACTTCTGAAAAAAACGAGGAATCCGAACAGGTTCCCAAGGAGGAGCAGACCTCCACTCCTGCGGAGTAGCTTACACTGACGTGAATAAAAAACCCCGGTTTTATATGATAAAGCCGGGGTTTTCTGAAATCATTATTCTGCTTGAAAAAACAGTCGTTCTAATCCCTGAATTTATGGAACCTTGTATTCTAAACCGTGACAGCCAGCGCAATAATTTACTGATTTTTTATGCTGGTGATGGCACTTGTTGCAGTCAGGAATCTTCCCATCATGGGGCGAGAAATGTGGATTTATCGGAAGCCCTTTTGATGCTTCAAGCAGGGCTTGAGGATCATTATGACATGTCTTGCACACACTTTCGTTTACAGCCTTTTTAGGCTCTATGTTTTCATGACACTCATTGCATGTCAACCCGTTGAGCTGGTGTTTATGGCTCAGGGGCATTTTTGTCCTCAAACTTAGTTGTCCTTCTGAATGGCATGAATCACATACCTTTCCGGTCATTTTACCTGTATCAACATGCCCCTGGGGTAAGACATCCTTATCCTTATGACAGGATTTACAATCACCGGGAGTAGGTTGAGCAGGCGCTTTAACAGACACAGCTTTATCCAGTTCCTTAACGCCGCAGGAAAGAAAAAACATAATGCACAGGCCGGTCAGATATAAGATGATGTATTTACGCATTTATTTGCCCTTTAATATTTATAATGATGATTATAATTTTGTTTACAACGCTCATTCTTGATAATTAAAAGCGCCTGATTCGGGAACACTATAGAGATGATGATCATTTGTGTCAATTCCAAAAATGTCGTTTAAAGAATTCTATATTAGGGATGGGCGCTAATGGTGAAACTGCCTGCCTCAGCTTTATGGCATGGGTCGAAACAGATACAATCCTGCTGCAATTATAATTAAAAAATAAAGAAGAGCAGTAGAAAGGACAACTTGATTAACCTTGCCTTTAACTATTACCCTTACGATAGGAGATTAAAGGATTACTATTCCAATTAATAAACCCTCAAAAATGTTGCCAAGGCCTTTAGCTCTAACAGATGTGAACATTAATATATTCCATGTTTAGAGGGGTCAAATCTCCGATTAGCTCATTGATGTATTTTGCTCATTTTTACTTATTTTTATCTTCGATATTTTATCAATTTACAACTATTTTTTACCCCTATTCATTACTTATAAGCCCATGAGCTATTAGGAGACTTGATA
>JAFGFM010000127.1 GCA_016931115.1 Deltaproteobacteria bacterium
ACCTGATGGAACCTGTGAAGCAACAGGCATCCCCACCCTCTCTGAATGGAAACAGATTTTTCTCACATTGCTTATGTTGTCTTTGGTGATGGGTTTTATTCCCGCTCGATCCTCTCGATACAACCTTAATAGTGGCGCTATATCCAGTATTATCGGAGTGAATCTGATTGTTTTTAATAAAGGTCTCTTTTGGTCTGTTCTGAAATGGATTGGTCTTGCTGTTGTTTTAGGACTGATAAGTACTAAAGTTGTATTCGGACATGTAAGCCCCCTGGATATTACAGGCACACTCTTTTGTGCCCCGCTCGTTGCCTATATCCTGCACTTTCTGATTCTATGCAAATGTAATATCGATGAAGCTGAACTATAGAAATGTAAAAGTAATGTGTTGTATAACTCGGCTATTATATTAAATTGCCATCGGATAAATTCAGACAGCTCATATAAAGGAAAATGAAAATAAAGCAGCCGCAATATAATCCCACACTGAAAAGTGCTTTTATCTTTATAACGCTATTAATTATAGTGTGCCTTTGTCTCTATCCTTTACCTGTAAGAGAAAAACTGATTAATCCATTTGTGAGGGTGATATGTGAACAAGCATCATATCTCATAAATTTGTTTGGTACGGATGTTTTTTCACGCGACACAATTATTATAGGATCAGGTTTCAGCGTTGATGTAAAAGATGGTTGTAATGCCGTTTATGAAATCAGTCTTTTTATTTGCGCTGTGCTGGCTTATCCATCCAGGCTTAAATATAAATTATTGGGAATAGCATGCGGATCTCTTATCATATATCTTTTTAACCTGATACGAATCGTTGTGCTGTATATGACAGGTAAGTATTATAATAATATTTTTAAAATGGTGCACGATCATGTTTCACAAAGTCTATTCATTTTTCTCGTGGTTGTTTTATGGCTACTTTGGGCTTCAGGAGCAAAAAAAAGTACCATTACAGATTAGGATTGCTAGTTTTTCATTAAGGTTAATCATTTTTTACATTGTGACCATGCTCCTATGGAGCTTTATCCATATGTACTATGAAGCGCTCCTTTGGCAAGTTTCAATAAGAATAGGATATCTGATAACTGAGCTGCCATTAGGCCCTCCTGAGATTAATCTGCATAATAATATTTTCTGCGATATAAGTGAATTGAAGTTTATCCCCAATACCGGATGGCATACCTTATGCACAATTACCGCTATCCCACTTATCTTTGCATCATCGGGAATACGATGTGACAAAAGGTTGGAAATGGTCGTGATAGGTGTCTTTATAATATTTATTTTTCAGGTTATTTGTGTTTTTAATAGCATCTATGTATGGTTGTATCTCCATTACCCGAAATGGTTATCCGATGAATCAAAAAGAATGATCGAAATTATCAAATATCAATATGCATATGCAAATATGGTGTTCTGGTTTGATCATTTTTTAAGGGTATTTTTTCGCTATTTTATAATCATTGGTGTATCAATTGGTTTAGCATGTTTTTATAAAAAAGGGGATTCTGATTCCTTTGTTAATAAAATATTCTAAAGATGATTTTGAAAATAGTAACTACTCCAAAGATACGCCGAATGATATTATTTACATGTATAATTATTTTTGTAGTTTTAGCCTGGCTCTCCTTAAAGGATATCCAATCACGGTGTATTTGCCCTGATGCAACAGGAATTTATTCTGAAGGTATAAATCAGGCAAACGGTAAGAACTATCAAAAAGCCGTTGAAAAATTCACAAAGACACTTAAACTGTCTCCAAAATATGCTCCGGCTTATTTCAACCGGGCAATGGCATATGATGCAATAAAGATGTATGATGAGGCCCTTTCAGACTACCCAAAAACCATCGAATTTAATTCAAGACATTACAAGGCATTAAATAACCGGGGTGTGACATACAGGAAAATAGGGAAAATAGATCTGGCAATTCGCGATTATTCGGAAGCATTGAGAATATTTCCAAGATACTGTACCGCACTTAAAAACAGGAGCATTGCATATCGTCGTGAAAAAAAGACTAAAGAAGCGCTTTTGGATTTGGAGAAAGTTAGAAGCATTGATCCGGCAGATAATGAAATAATGCTCCTCCGCGGAAAAGTTTATAATGAAGCAGGTCAATTTTTAAATGCTGTAACCAGTTTGAATGAAGCTATTGAAAAGATACCCGAAGATTTGATTTCATTGGAGCTAAGAGGGAAAGTCGCATTAAAGTTAGGTCTTTATGAACAAGCCATTAACGATTTTGAAAAATCGTTTGAAAGCAACCCATCTTACTGCCAAGTCCTTATTGATAAAATAAATCGAAACAGGTCTGAAATAAATCATATGGTAAAACTAAAAGGGCAGATAAACAATTTGAAATTGAATGTTACAGTTTTTAAGCATAATACACGAGGATTGGATTTCTATAAACATAATAAGTATGATCTTGCCGTTAAAGAATTTAGTGAAGCTATTGTGTTAGCGCCATTCTACATGCCTCTATTTTATAATCGAGGGCTTGCATTTCGAGAATCGGGTGATGACCAAAATGCCATTTTTGATTTCGGAACGGCCATTCTTTTGGATACAGGATGTGAAAAAGCATATTTAAGCCGTGGTCGATTATGTATGAGGTTTGGACTTTATACTCAGGCAATTACCGATTTTACCAAAGCTATTCAAATTAATCCTAAGAATCTTAATGCCTATTTTAATAGAGGAATGTGTCATAATAGATGTTATTCTCCTAAAAAAGCTTTAGCAGACCTTGGAAAAGCGCTAACGATAGAACCCAAAGCATACGAGGTATACAACGAGAGAGGACTGATTCGATATTCACTTAATCAATTTGATGAGTCTTTATCTGATTTCAATATGGCAATTTACCTGAATCCAAAATATGCGCAGGCATATAGAAACCGGGGAGTAGTTAAAACCGAGATGAAACAGAATCAAGAGGCTATCATAGATTTCAGCCACGCAATTGAAATTGACCCCAAGGATGTTCTTGCTTTTATTACTCGTGGAACCATCTACATGACACATTTTAAAGATAATCAAAAAGCATGTGCTGACTGGAAGTACGCTTGTGAATTGGGGAGTTGCAGTAATTATGAAATAGCAAAGAATAAAGGCTTATGTAAATGAAGGCACTATATTTTTTAAGATAATTATTTTAATCTATACAGAAAGAGTAATTTTTAACGACCATTGATAAAAACCTTGAGATCGCTACTATTCATACGGCGCTGTCTGTAAATAACGGCTCATGAATATAGCGTAATCACCGCTATCTGCTACACCGTTTCCATTAAAATCAACGTCCGCATTCCACATTGCTGATGAGGGGTTTATAGTAGAAAACAGCCGCCATCTCCAATAATCACCGGCACCCACCCTGTCATTGTTGTCCAGGTCACAGTCACACATATTGCCATAACCATCCTCATCCGAATCAAGCTGGCTCCTGTTGGCTGTTTTGGGGCAGTTATCCTGTTCATCAGGGATCATATCAAGATCAGTGTCCTTTTCAAGTCTCCATGCCAGGCCATAGTCCCATACAAATGCAGCCTGTTCAGTCGCCCTTTTGACCTTCAGAATATAGGTATGCCCCGGCGCAAGAGATACCCATATGTGCTCGCTGTTTGTACCGCTAGAAGCCGATACTGCAATGGTCTCATCAGTTGTCTGGTCATAAAGCTCCATATCAAGGTTATAGAGCGTTGCTGTATCATTAAAATTGTACTGTGTGCCCCCATCTATCTTTATATGCCATACAAGTGCCGCTGTTAAAAGATTGTGATCAGAATCAGGCTGTATTACATATGTTGCCGTTGAGTTGCTGCTGTTCAATCCTCCGAAAGACGGGTCATAGTCAAACCCTGTAAACCCTGATACCTGAACACCCCCATCCTCAATACTGTTCTGTTCCCCTGCGGCAATTATGTGATAACTGTTGTAGATATTCACCTGCCCTGCCCCGTACCGGGCATCCAGGCTATTGGCAGTCCGGTTTTCCTCTTTGAGCCGGTAATCCTTTATATCTGCGCTTGAAGAGTTTACAGTAAATCTGTCAGCGCCTGCCATAAGGGCTGCTCTGATTGTTTCTACCCTTTCCGCATTATAGACAACCTTCCCGGCCCTGGTTGTTTTATATTGCATAACCGGGTCTGTTGAAAGGGCAGTATCATTATGCCCTTTATCCATAAGAAGAAGGGCTGCTGAACCAATCATCGGGGTGGCGCCGCTTGTCGTTGTCTGTGGCGCAACGATATCAGGCAGGTTTCTCCCTCCTGTGTATATTTCATCAACCGCGGATGTCAGCCTTGAATGCATGCCGTCTGTCCTGCCAACAGGGATAACATTAAAGGCCGCGGCAAGCAGTGGTCTGGTTGAAGATGTATTATTGTTAATACCAACAGTCTGTATATACTCATCCCGGTCAATTGCCCAGTCAATACGCCTTAAGAGTTCCGATGTACCCTCAGCAGGGTCAGTATACCCGCCAACCCAGCTATGGTTTGCTAGACGGCAATCCGATGTAAACGGTTGATACGAATAACCATACAGAAGATACCCGTTCTGCATCCAGTGCCCTGCATAATAGAGCAGTATATCGGTTACCCCCGGAGCCATAGAAGTGGAAGTCCCATAGAGCAGGCGACCTACTGATGTGGCATGGCTTGAATATGCCCCATCCGGAGCCCCTGTCATATCAGTCAGGGTCTTTTCTGAAAATGCCGAATTATCAGGGTCAGGCATCCAGGTTGATTCCTCATTTACAGTGACTGCTGCTTCAACATGGCATACAGGTATGCCTGAGCCATCCGGCAGAAGGAGACCAAGCTCGTTAGAGAGTTTTGTATATCCGACATCTCCCTTCCAGTCCGCATGTGCGTATGAAAAGGTGAAAAGACTGATAATAAAAAGTTGTCTTTGAAGTAGTTTCAATCTTTTAATAAAAGCATTATTTTTTATTTGATGAAATAACATATTATAACTCTTAAGGCCGATGGCACATGCCTGCCCAGATAGATTTATTTAGGTGATTTACTCTTACCCTGTTTTTAAGATAAACCTTACCAGAACAAGACTATTTTTCTTTCACAAAAATGCTTTTGAATATCAAAATATTGCTAATAAAGGCTGACATGATTGCTTTTTTATTTCAGTAAATCTATTATCGCCAGCATGTTACTTATAAGTTTATTAATAAATAAAATTAAAACTCAATCCGGGGGTATTGCTGTCTCCTTCACCCTGTTTCTTACCATTATTGTCGGCATCCTCACCTTTGTGCTTAATCTTGGTTACCTCTATGCGCAAAAAAATAAATACCAGAATGCAGTGGAGGCAGCAGCAATGGCAGGGGCCTTAAGCCTCTGTGAGGGTGACAGAAATTATGTGGAAAGGATTGCAAGAAAGATTGCAGCAGAAAATGGCCTTGCCGGTGAAGAGGGCAACCTATCAATTGTTTTTGGTTTTTATGATGAGATGGACAATTATGACGATTTCTCTACATATAAGGACTTTGTCCCTGAAGATAATATGCCTGATGACGAATATATTAATGCTGTTTATGTGTCATATAAAAAAGAGGATGCAGTCCTGATCAAAATGGAGAAGGAGACTTCATCCGGGGCTGCGGCGGTTGTGTATCTAAAACGGATTGATATAGCCAGCTTTGAACCGGATGGTGAAATTCAGATAGGACACAACAGCGCCTGGGATGATGTGGTGTTTTTCAGCAATGGAGACATCAAGTATCCTCAGGGTATCAGCGCTGGAGGAAAATATTACAACAACCCGGAGTTTAATGACTGCCTGTTTTCAGCAGCAGGAAAAACACTATCCTGCGCGGTTGATCTCGTCTCTTCCGGTCTGTTATCAAAAAAAAGCGTCTTAATACGCTGGGACTCAGGTTCACAGGAATCCGGTGCAAACATCCTGTCTGGCATTGACCCCCTAAAAGTTTACAGAAAAGTAAATGATGAATATCTTGATGAGTGGCGCAGCAAGGCAGATGTTATTTACACTCCGGCTCAGGCTGGGAGTGATAAGGTATTTTACAAAAGCCAGGGTAATAAATACTACATTGATCCTGCAGGTGTTAATGGTGTTATCTTTTTCGATGCGGAAGGCTCAGGCCAGGCAAAGGTGTTTATAGGAAGAGAGCAGGATCACGCCCCAAACGGCGAGGCCATAAAAAATCTTACCTTTGTTGCCAATTGCCCTGTCCAGCTCATTAACAGCCTCGGTACAAGCTACAGCATGCCAGACAGTCTCCTATATGTTGGGGGAGAGAAAGATGATCAGGCAACATTTATATCAACAGGCGATATAGAGATTTACCCCTCTGCCGGCCAAATGATACGGTTTGATGGTGCGGTTTTTCGTACAGCAGGGGATTTTATTCTGATGGACGGGGGTGGGTTTTTAAATCATAAAATAAGGGCTATCGCGGACGGTAGTGTTATCGGAAAAAGCGGACTCCATACATCCTCCTATTCAATGTCAGGGAACAACATCGGATTATTCGGGATCAACTGCAACAGCCGTTTCGGCCCACCCTGCCCGCCTAATATACCTCGGCTGGGTACGCTTGATCGAACCTCTTTAGAATGACCTTCAGGGCGGATATTTATTCGCCCCTACCTGTATGCAACAGGCACTTCAATTACTTTATATTCCGGCCTGTTTGTCCGGATAATAAGGATATCCTTTGCTGAATAATTTTTATCACGCATGCATTCAACCTCTATATTATATGCATGCTCCTTGATAAGGGGCTTCATCTCATATGTACACTCAGGATAAGGCATTTCTATTGCAGTGATATTAAGAGGCTTGTCATCCTGTGCTTTGATCAGGATCTCTCCTGTAAACTTCCCTTTGCAGTTTCTGCAGCGTGATGTTTTTAATTCAAGATTATCAGGATACACACCCACAGCCCCCAGCATATTAACAAAGACCGGCAATGCGATTTTATTACGGCCAGGGTAATTGGTATTGAGGATTATTCTTCCCCTGAATGATCCCGCCTCTTTGACAACACTTTCCACTGACAAAAGATACTGTTTGTTTTTAATGACCGGTTTTAAGGATATTTTTACTCTGTCACCAAGGTCATGCTGCTCTATCGTGACATCAAGGGGCATCTTACCCTCAGTATTAATGACAATCTCCTGCCTCATATCCTGCCCCGGCCTTCCCTTTAAAAAGATACGATCAGGTTTCAAAGTGAGAAGAGGTCTGATATCGGCTAATACAATTAAGGTGACTGCCGGGCGTTCCGGGTCATTTGAATAGATCACGGATTTAAATTTCACCTTTCCGTGTATGTTAATGGTGTCGATTTTAAATTTGATATTTGCCGTCTCCCCTGCCGGTAGCTCCGGTAAATATTCCACACTGGTGCATTTGCAGCCCGATTTGATCTTTTCTATAACCAGTTTTCCAGCGCCATTATTTTTAATGGGGAAACTGGCTGTCAATGTATCTCCCTCCTTTACCTTACCCATATCAATATAGGTCTGTTCAATTGCCATTATGGGTCTTAGGGATTGCGCCATTTTCTTTTGGGGCATCTCAGCGCCTGCGGAGCCGCTTACAAGGAGGGCTGATAAAAATGCAGATAACAGCAGGTAAATATTTCTACTCATATACCTGCCTCATATGGGGTCTGCCTCCTACCCAAAGGGTAACAGTGACTGGTCCTTCATAGCCTGTAGTTACCCTGTAAAGATCTGCGTTCTGGGCCATAATATCCTTTGATTCACTGGCATATTCAGCCTCTATCCTTATCCATATCTCGCCATCCGGTGGCTGAATTTTTCCAAATTCCCCGTTCTCTGGCGCGGGCTCAGGCCCTTTATTTTCTGTATCTTCAGTTGCAGGTTCTGATTCGGATATATCCCCGGTTTCAGTTTCATGATTGGTTTCAGTTTTATCAGCAGTTTGGTTTTCAGATGCTGGCTCTTCTGTTATGACATTATTGCGCCTCCTCTGAAAGGCCGCTCCTGAAAATGTACCGGTCAACCTTTCCTGTACCCTTTGTTCAGCCTCCTGTTCAAGCTTCCATACAGGGTTATGGGTCTGGATAGAAACCAATGGAAGCTGAGATCTGGCCTCAGTTTCAAACATCCTGTTGTATGTATTCTTAATCTCAGCCTCGGCAAGCAGTTCAGGATCTATTTGTTCTTCAGCCGCCTCTCCTTCAGAAGTGTTATCAATACTCTCGGGCACCCTTTCAGCGGTTAGCCCTGCCGGATTTCCGGCATTGTTATTTTGGCCTTTGCTATTTGGAACAGAGCCACCGGGTGTTAAAGGCATTTCAGCGGTTTTTGAATTTGCCTGTTCCTGGCTGTCAGGCGCAGGGGTTTCATCATTAAAAACCCCTTTTTTGACGAGCACGATCCCTATAACAGCAATAACGAAACACACACAGACAACAGCGTAAATATATTTTTTATTCATTCTTATCTAATCCTTACCTGAAGACAGGTTTAAAACCTGTCTTTACAATATATAAATGCACATAATGTAGAAGGTCGAGTCGTAGGGGCGCAGTGCCTGCGCCCGCAACCCGACGTTATTCCTTTATTCATCCTCCAGCAAAAGCATGAGAATAGGTGTAATGGAGGGCCTCTTTGTGCCCAAGACAATAGTCCCTGTAGCAATTACCTCTTCCATATCCTCTGCCCTGTTGATAAGACTGAAATTATATCGCCCATCCTCCTGTATATCCCAGTCATAGCTCCACGAACCTGTTACATTTGATGCAACGATCTCAAATGGGTTATTGCTTCCTATCTTAAGCAATATTTGGCTCCCCCATTCCTTGCTTCCGCTCAAGGTCACAGGTGATGTCTCAACACGCGTTGTTGTCCCACCATAGGTATTGAGTGTAGCCACAGGAAGCCTGTCAAACAGGTCATAACGTAAAAATTCCACCAGGGTATCATTACCGCTTGCATCTGTAAGTTTGCAGGATCTTATCCGGGCAGGGGTGTTGTGATCCTCTAGCACCCACCAATTGTGGTTTGCATCCTGAACAGCAGCACCTGAAAGCTCTACCCAGTTATCTTCAATATGGTTCTTTGCCCAGACCCGCACCTCATCATCAATATTATCCAGATTATCCACAGGCCATTTAAGTTCAATATAGGCTGTGCCCTGCTCAGGTTCCGCAAGGTTGACCTGAAAGGTTTCGATTTCTGTCCAATCCCCTGTCAGCATCCATTCCACAGGGTTTCCTGTACAGCCAGTCTGTTCGTTTCCCGCAGCGTCAACAGGTATTGCAACTGCCTGGTGGGTTACTCCATCCTGTGCGTTGGGGCTTATAAAATTTCCCTGGCCGTAATTTTTTACCTGACCATTTTTTGCCCCATCCAGACAAAACTTAAATCTGTTGGAGTCAGAACCTTCCGGAGATTCTGCGCGAATACCGACGTTATGTTTGCCCGAACCTGCCGAATAGTTACTTACTTCTGTCAATATACGTTCGTAAACAGGCACTTGTGGAGGCACAGTGTCATAGATAATTGTGCCTGTTGCAAAAACCTCTTCCACTTCCCCGGCCCTGTTGATAAGGCTAAAATCATATGTCCCGTCTGTTGTGATATTCCAGTCATAACTCCAGTCCCCATCCACACTTGGATCTACTATTTCAAATGGGGCACCACTTCCTACCTTCAGTAAAATCTGGCTTCCCCGTGCCTTGTCTCCATTAAGTAAAACCGGAGAGTTGTTCTTGTAGGTTGTTGTACCGCCATAAGCGCCAAGCGTTGCATCCAAAAGATCAACAGTAAGCTTAAACATAGCAGACGCAAACTTGTTGACATCGTTTGCATCAGTCACAGTAATGGTGATATTAGCCTCACCAGATCCGCTGTTGACTGGGATAGCAGTAACATACAGGGTTACCGGCACGCCAGCAGTGACTGTCATGGGGCCTGTTAGTGGCACTGTGCCCTGTTCATCTATGTAGTAAATTATATTTGCAGTGGGAACGAGAGCAGTGTTCGAAGAAAATCCTGTGACATTGACATTTCCGGTTACTGTTGGCGTTATAGTGAAGGCTATAGGATCGGTAGGGGTGTCGATGTTAGTGGTTTGGTCTGCAATTTCACTAAGGAAATAATACAATGTCTTAAGGACTGATGTGTTGTTTTCTTTGGTGATGATCAGATCTCCATCCTCTGCATTGTATACCGTACCATTGATGTCCACCAATTCGGTCAGGTTGGTTTCAGGAGAAAAATAAAAATTGACCATATCAGTGAATGTACCGGTTTGCAATGCCGTAAAGGTAAATGTTGCAACATGAGTTTCACCAGTAAGTACAGGATAAAATTCAGCCAGATGGTCCAAATCAGTCTCGCTTGAAATATCATACCATCTGCCCCTTTCGATATCAGGAATGGACGGTATAGTAGATTCACCCCACAATATGTATTTAGAAAATCCTGATCCTCTAATGTATTCTTCAAGATCAGGAAAATCGGCTAGTTCAAGCAATGAAGTATCCCATTCTATTGCAAAGCTTATGTTATCTAAATAATCTGTGGTATCGCCTTCGAATTCTACCGAGATAGTATAATTTTCTCCAGATGTCAGCACCCCGTCAACATCAGACATGACAAACTGACAAGCCATAGCGGTACCAGAAAATAAAAGTAACAAAATAATGGTATACTGCAAGCTTTTAGATAAAAAATAATGGCTCAAACTGCTTTACCTCCAATGTTGCGACATGGCCTTGATAAGAAGATTAAAAATTTCGCCCTCTGGGACAAGATTTCCACCAGGGGGCGAATACAGGCTATAAATGTGTAATATAACTATTTATCACGCCTTCTTATACTAACTAATCCAAGCACCCCACTACCTAATAACCAAACCGCAGCAGGAATTGGTACTGGTGCCATCACTGAATTTGATCCTTCCTTAAAAATAGCCAGTTCTCCGTATTGTGCGTTGTAACTATCACCGTTGATATCTACAAGTTCGGTAAGATTATTTTGTGGTGTATAATAAAAACCTGCAAGATTTTCAAAATACCCATCCTGTAACGCTTCAAATGTAAAGGTGGCCATTAAGGTTTCGTTTGTATTTACAGGGAAAAATTGGTGCATATGGTCCAGATCAGTTTCACTGGACACATCATATAACCTGCCAGACTCTATATCATCAAAAACTGGTGGGATACTAGAGTCACCCCATAATGTGTATTTTGATAAACCTCTCCCTCTTGTATAATCTGCCAGCTCATAATCAGTGGCTTCCAATAATGATGTATCCCACTGAATAGCAAAACTAAGCAAGTCCAGATAATCAGTCTTCTCACCTTCAAAATATACATTAATTGTGTATTCCTCTCCTTCTTCCAGAGTGCCATCTACATTAGTCATGGTTATTTGCCAAGCAAATGAAGGTAGTGAAAAGGTGAAAGTAAACAACAAAGATGTTAAAAATATAAAAACAAGCTTTTTTATTTTCATTCTATCTCCTCTTTCTTTATTCATTAGTCATTTCAATAGATGGGACCTAATACCAAGGGCCCTGAGTCCCATATTTCTGCCTAAATGCAGAATTATCAGTTTTATCAACATCCCCGTCAGCATCAAAATCACTCTGGGGTCCTGAAGTTCCGTATTGCGATCGGAACGTATTGAAATCGTTACGATCCACATCACCATCATTGTCATAATCAGCATCAGTAACGTCACCATACCCATCCCCATCACTATCCTGCTGACTCGGGTTAGAAGTAAGATATGCATTATCTGCGGCATTGGGTATGCCGTCACCATCCAGATCATGGGTGGCATCAAGTGCGCTGCCCGGATAATAGATAGTAAGCCTTGGTGTGACACCTGGCATCCAGTAATCATAAGCAGAACCAGGGCTCCCGGCGCATCCCCCTGATTCATCACCGGATGGATTCCACATAACAGCAAGCCCGCGTCCCCACCTGTCTGCAAGTGCTCCGGTGGCAGAGTCATCCTGGCATGCATCAGGGGCAAAATACTTATATTCACTGTTATCAACCTTATTTCCATCGGTCGCCGGTGTAGTGCGTATTCCATCAGCAATCTGATCCACTATCCCGGCCTTGATAAGGGCTGCATAGCCGTTTTCATCCGGCCCGCCAACCCCAAAGGCATCGCCTCCGCCAATATGCAGGTTGCCTTCGGCATCCTGGCCAATGTGGGCGCCGCTCAGTAGGTTCTGAGCAACAACGCGGGAGTTGGTATCATAATTAAGTGAATTCGGAGTTGCAGGGTCCCAGTCTGCTGCATCCCATACCTTTATTTCGCCTGTACGATTTGGATATGTGTAATAACCGATGCCAACCAGCAGATCGCCATTCGCGGTTACCTCCACGTCAGCGCTTGCGCCCGGATGCGGTGTTAAAAGCACCCCGGTGTGGTCCTCAGGATCAGCAGCCTGGGTATCTACTGAACCGACACCTGATTCAAAAACACAATCAGGATCATTGTGGTAAGGATAGGTGCATTCCGGTCCGGGCCATGCCCCGCCATCTATAACAAAGTAGCGGTTATCAGCCCAGTCGCCTTCATAGTAGTTCACATTTTCAAATTTTTTTACTGATGCATGTGTATCAAGCACCGGCGGACTGGCAGCGCTGAGCACGCTGGTCGGGATAATAAGCAGCGGTGCGCCATATCCTATTCCAAGCGCTATCTTGCTTCCATCCGGTGAAACATGAATAAAACTCGGATCCATTGTGCCGGTTACAGTTCCCACCACATCAAACTGGCTTGAGCCATAGGTACGTTGTAAATAAATTTTATCATTATTAGCAGCGATAATCCGGCCTTTAGCCGCAAACTTGCCATCGAGCATCCCTGTTGTACTCTCAGGGAAATAATCCGCTGCCACAAACCAGCCCCCCTCAACCGTGGGCAGGTCAATATCTGCCTCGTAACCGATCTCAGGGTCCTTGTAGTCAGCAAAATCATCTGCCAGTATGGGTATTGGTATGGCAGTAAGGCTTAACAAGACCGCCGCCCCTGAAAGGAGTTTAATTATTTTGTTGTTTTTCATATTAATACCTCGTTAAAAGTTAAACGCTATGAGTAAACAGGAATAAAGAGGGCTGATTTTAGAAAATTGATCAAAATATCATCTTAAATTTTCTCCTTTCCTGTAATCTGTTGCTCCTCTTTATTCCTGGGCCCGCCTTCATGGTAAAACGGCTAAAGGTTATTACGCCTCCTAATCCCTATAAGACACATTACCCCGGTTCCTAAAAGCCATATAGCTCCCGGTATTGGCACAGGGGCTACATCGGAAAAGGCGTCTATCTCACCGCCAGAATAGCCGCTGATGCCTTCCACCTTGATGTACTGAATCCAGTCCAGTTCAACCCCATAAAGAAGATAAAGGTCATCCAGATCAAAGCCTGTTCCGCCTCCTGACCCCTGGTATGCCTCGATAGCATCAGCAGCAGAAACACCTGTCTGACCGAGCAACGCGCCAAAAACATCAGGATCGACCGGTTTGGTGAAATCCATCAAATTGGTTGTCCAGCCGTTTCCGGTTGCATCATATTGCGCCTGATCCCACTCATAGGCATGGGTAGGATATGCATTATCGCCATATGGTCCATTTGAATAGGCGTACCAGGTCCATTGCGATTGATCCTGACCTTCATATGCAGGTCCCTGGCTGACTGATACGACTACGTTTTCAAAAAAACCCGCGCCATTAAATGAACTTCCTCCTGAAAGCATATATGTACTCATATTGGAGGCATCACTAACACTGCCACTACCAGTATAAAATGCATTTCCAAAGACCAAAAAATCCAGGCCAAAGGGGTTGTTGGGGTCATTCATGACCTGGTGGTCAAAACCAGCCACGATATATTGCCCATTGTTAAGGGTTGTAATGAGCTTTGAACCATCCAGGCCGACGTTATAGGCCGGTTCCACCAGCTTTACATGGGCTGTTGCGGCGCTTCCCCATGTATTCTTGAAATCTGTTGCTGGGGCACCGATTACAGCATTAGGGTCATTATAGAGGCTGCTGCCTGTTAATGTACTGGAATATGAAATAAGGTCTGTAGCATAAGGCGACCCGAAAACCGTGGCAGACAAAGCTACAACCGCCATTCCAAATAAAAATGTTACTAATAAAAACTTTTTCATAAAAAATTACTCCTTCTTTTCCTGTCAATAAATTATTTTGAACGTTTACGTAATCCAATCAATCCAATAATCCCGCTGCCTAAAAGCCATAGAGCACCGGGGATGGGGACAGGGGCAGCAAAAGGAACGTCCAGGAAATAGGCGTTGGGGTCCCCATTGAACCATGTAATCGCATTTATGCCTTCAAGCTGACCATCTGCAAGCAACTCCTCATTATAACCGGCTCGATTGGCGTACCAGTCCCCCAATGTTATCCAATCATCACTCATCGCACCCCACAGCGCAAAGGGATCGTTAGTACTACCGAGATTCCAGCTTCCCTCTTCGTCCGCGTGCGTATGGTTATCAACACCGTCGTTGTAGACGATGTCATAGATGAACGCCCCACCATAGCCGGAGGACAAGGTGAATACGCCCGCATCGTTTAATGCATCGAGCATATCGGATTCGTAAGCTGTACCGTTCCAGCGGAAGCCAAATGCGTGCGATTCGGTTTGGTAGGGGCCTGAATAGATGTTCCAGTCCACGACCAGAATTGTCTCGTTTTCTCCGCTGCCAGTCCAGGCATCCACCTCAATCCAGGCGCTGTTGCCACTTGCACCCGTGAAGTAATAGGGCGAGGCCTGAACCATTGTGCCGATCAATAAAAAACAAATCACTAAAAATACTTTTTTCATTTCTAATCTCCTGATAATTCTTTAATACGTGGATCGGATCGTAGGGGCGCAGTGCCTGCGCCTGCAATCCGACATTATTCCAAACATCAATTAGAGGAAAGTCGGATTAATAACCCGACCTACCTGACTTTCTTCGACGAATACCCAGAAGACCTATTATCCCTGAACCTAAAAGCCAGATAGCTCCAGGGATTGGTACGGCATTGATAACGCCAAGCGCCTCAAAGTCCAGACCACCTGAACCCCATGTAACCCATGCATCATAAATTGGATTACCATCAGCATCTGTCAATGTACCATTACCCGGGATATCAACGATTCTGACATAGTTAATTTCATTAAGGTCGACAGCACCTGATAAAACCAGCGGATCATTCAGAAGATCATCAAGGTCAAAGGGAGTTCCCCAACTTGCGCTATAGGCATTTGCATGCTTTCCCACCAGGTTGTATATATTGCTGACATCCTGGGTAAGATAATTTGTGCTGACCATGGTTCCTGTTCCATTAAGATCTATCCGATTGTCTACCATTCCATTCGTGGTGGCATTTGGGTAATTCAGATAGTCGCTGGGAAAGCGTGCAAAGTCAGTCCCATTTGTTGACACATCCACAAAACCGAGTTCTGCAAACATCTGACCTGCAACACTGCCTGCACCTGTGCTGTAATTTGAAACAAAGCCGTTTTCAAAGGCCGCAAAATCGGCACCTTCACCATTGTATATTGCATTGTCAAAACCAAGGGTGAGTATGCCGGGGCCGGTGATTCCGCCAGGCGGGTTAATGCCCAGGTTGTTCGTCCAACTGTTGATCTCGGCCATATTCATATCGCCAAGGGTGACGATGTTCATATTGTTGCCGGTTACAGGACCTAAAGCGAGCGCCGGATTTGCGAACTGAGTACCTATACCGTTCTGGCCATAGGCGCCAGTATTATCAGAAGGCACATAGCTCACAACTTCTGTTGCCCATCCAACAAAAATCGGGTTAACATAGTTGCCGTTAGTATCTGTAGCTGCTACTCCCTCGCCAGCAGGGCCTAAAAACCCTGCAATCCCTGCATCAATAAAACCTACTTCATCAGCGCCTCCTTTGCCTGGTGAATATGGCCCTGCAAATGAACTGCTGTATGTTAACAAGGTAAAAACTAAAAAAACACTAAACAAAAATCTCTTTTTCATAATCAATAATTCTCCTTTTTAAACTTTCGATCTTTTTCTCCCAATCCCGATAAACCCCAGAAGACCGGAACCCAAAAGCAGGAGAGACGGGGGTATTGGAACCGGATTTACATCCAGATTATCCATTACAAAATAGGCTGGGGTGTTTATGCCCCAGGTTCCTGTATCTGATGAGGTGAGGTCGAACTCAAGGCCGTATACCAGTCCAAGACTGGTCAAATCTACCCATGTCCAGTCAGTGATGATATAGTCACCCTCTGAATTTTCAGAGCGGTAATCCGCCAGGTAAAAATCAACAGAATTGCCGGTGCGGGCATATTCACTATCAAGACCATAAACAGTCAGCTTGAACCAGTCAGGGTCAGTACCGGTAGCGCCGCCAAATTTTTTTGCATAGGAATCACCTTCCATCATGGAATGATATGCATATGCATTGTTGGTGAAATAGGCGCCATTTACAACCTGGGCATATTCACCAGACACAACCCCGTTGTAAGTCTGAGGATACCATCCCATCCAGGAACCGACACAGCTTACCCCATAGTTAGCTGAACCATTTACACCACCGCCTGCACCATTATTGCTGTATGCAACAAACTGTCCGTTAACCCCTGAAAGTGAGGTATTGGTCTGATTGGAATAGGCAAAATCCACCCAGAAATCATACTCATCCTCTTTAAAATTGGTAAAAGCTACGTCTCCGCTGGTAAATGAACCATGCGTACCAAAGTCATCTTCTCCTGATGTATCAACACCATTCCAGTATGACTCTGATGCAAGAGTCAAATCATCAAAAGTTGACACAGAAGCGCTTGCTGACGAGGCTATAGCCAATAACCCCGTTAAAATTAATAATAAAAACATTTTTTTCATTTATCTCTCCTTTTGGTTAAAAATTAATAAAAAAGCCGGATCACCTATCAAAGGCAACCCGGCTATCCAATCTGTTTTTGAGCCTTGAGCTTTGAGCTTTGAGCTTTGAGCTTTCAGCCTTGAGCTTCTTCTTTGGATCCGCGGCTTTCCGGCCCCCGGTTACCCGGGGTGTGGCTTTTTCTTTTTAATAGACTCTAAAGAGGGGCGGCAAGGAGGGTAATATCCGTTAAAAATGAAGCGTCAGAGTAAATAATTCTTCATTCGCACCCCACCCCTCGATAGAGTCCCACAGCTTCATATGGCAGTTGAGGTCTCCTGGCTCTCCCGGCCCTGGCCGCCTTCCCATAATGTCCGTGTCATTACAGTGGCATGTTGATCAGGGCTATGATTCCTTTTACTGGAATCAGGATTACAGTTGCGGGGCAGCAGCGGCTTTTCACCGCTTTCCCTTCCTCTGCCTGTGCTGTTCGTTGAAAATATAATTAATGAAAATCCTGAATAATTACTTGGTATATTTTGCTGTTCTTTTCAATAAGATTGCGAATCAGCGGAAATATATTTAAGGGAAACAGGTTGTAGAATTAATTAAAAAAGTTTATTGCAAGATTCTTTTCATGGATATTTCTTTTCAGGAGATGCCAATGTAATACCGATAGAGCTTTTGCTTTTCAGCTCAGGTTATACAAAATGTATATTTAATTTTTTAAAAGACTCTATAAAGGGGTGGAAGGGGGAGGCTTCTCAGGCAAAAATGAAGGAACCAGGCAAAAATACTTCATTCGCACCCCACCCCTCGATAGAGCTTTGCAATTAAATTCGGCAGATAAGGTCTCCTGGCTCTCCCGATTCCGGTCACCTTCCCATAACCCATGTCTAGTTACAGTGGTATATTGATCGGAACACTGATTTCATATATTGAAATCAGGATCACAGTTGCGGGGCAGCAGCGGATTTACACCGCTTTCCCTCCATCTACCTATGCTTACATCAGCAGATAATAAAAGAGCTTCAGGAATTTTGCTTGTTTTATTTTGCTTTTTAATAAGATAAATTTGCTTTAATAAAAAGATTAACCCGATTGTTGTTTTATTTTTACCTGGGATACATGCTGAAAGGACTTTTTATAATGTGAAGGTGTAACACCTTCCAGTTTCAGGAAAACCCTGCTGAAATATGAGAGGTCATTGAAGCCAACAGCAAAGGCAGCCTCGGTAACATTCATGTCATTATTTTCCATAAGATATTTTGCTCTTTGGACACGTTTGACATTAATATAATCCTTTAACGAGGCCCCTGTTTTGGTTTTGAAGATTCTTGAAAAATGGTACCTGCTCATTGCGTTTGCCTGGGCTATCTCATCTAGGCTAAGAGGATTCATGAAGTTTTTTTCAATATATATGAGCGCCTTTTTTATAGTACGGGGGAAAAAATCAGATTCATCCTTATTATCTATATTTTTTTTTGAGAAAGATAATGAGTTATTTACCTTTTCAAAGGCCCTCATGAAACTGGCAATAGCTGATTTATAAAAATATTCCTTTACATGCGGATAGCTATTGAGAATACCAATAAAATCTTTTCTGGAAAGCCGATAGCCTTGAACATGTGTCCTGCTGTACATGTTCACAATGGATAATTTTCCGACCATCAATGAACCGCTTCCAAAAAAATCTCCTTTAGTTAAACAACCGCACTCAATCAAATCATTGTTGGCCGCCATCAATACAGTCAGTTTACCGGAGCTTATAATGCCAACTTCCTTTACAAGATCACCTTCTTTAATGACCTGCTGCCCCTCTTTGTAATTAAAGGGGAAAAACCTCTGGCAAATGGCATCCATTTCCTTCTCGGATATATTTTTAAAAACAGGTATATCGGCCAGTAATTCTCTAACATCCATAAAAAACCCCTTTATGCCGCAGGCACAAGGGGTGTTATCCATATACCAACCTGGAAAACCTGTACCTCGCAGGCATCCAAACTAACTATCATGGCAGGTCTCCTGGCTTGTGAATCATCCTAATAGCCATCTCCTTCCCATCCCGTAATAGGCGGAACAGTGGATATTTTGGCTTTCGTCCTCACTTACAGTGGCGGGTCCGCAACGGCTTTACACCGTTTTCCCTATAAAGCCCATGTAGGGCACCAGAATAGTTTTTAGAATTCTCTTCTTGTTTAATCTTCTTTAAAAAAAACCGCAATATATTAATAATTAATATTACAATAGACGAACTATAGCTTGCGTTAAATTGCTATTCTTTTTAACTTTCTTGCGCATGTAAAGGTATTAACTAAATGGTATAAATTTTGATTGCAGCTAATAAACTAATTTTATTATGATCGGACATGCTGTGATTTATTGACTATATGAGTAGGTTAAATTATACTCTTAATAAAGCAACTTAAGAAAGGATTTTACTACCCCTTGAGGCGGTAACCCACTCTCCATATTGTCTCAATACAGTCTCGTGATTCACCCAGTTTTTTTCTTAACCCGTAAATATGAACATCAACAGATCTTTCAGTGACTATAAATTCTTCGTTATGTATGGCGTTTGCTATCTGCTTTCTTGAGTACACATTGCCAAGGTTTCTGGCGAGAAAGCTGAATATCTTGTATTCCACCTGGGTTAATTCTATTGATTTCTCTTTGGCAGTAATCTTTAACTGTTTTGGATTCAGGACAAGGTCACCTGCATAAATCATTTCATTACTCTCATCCTGATCATCATCGCCTATACTGTCCATCGAGCTTCTCAATAAGGCCCTTGCCCTTGATATAAGCACCTTTACGCTGAAGGGTTTGGTTACATAATCTGAGGCTCCAAGCTCCATACCTATTACAATATCTGTTTCTTCATTTTTTGCAGAAAGGATTATAACAGGTATGTTACTTGTTTTTGGATTACTCATCAGGAGTTTTAACAGTTCAAGGCCGTCTATTCCAGGGAGCATCAGGTCAAGGATAATAAGATCAGGAGTCTGTGTTTTTAGAATCTTTAATGCCTTTTCACCTGTATCCGCACATGTTACCCTGAAACCCCTGTTTGAGAACTGAAACTTGAGCAGATCAAGGATATCCTCTTCATCGTCTATGACCAGCAAATTCTTTTTAAACGCTATAAAATTATTCATTTTTTATTTTCAGAAATAGTTAATATTAAATATCCTTCTTTTCCTTCTGTTTTTTTATTTCATCCCTGTATTCCTGAACCAGCTTTTCAAGTTCAACCCTTTCCATCTGGGTAACAGGCTCCTTTGACATTATTGCAGATATTACCCCTTTATCCTCATAACGTTTGAGCAGTTCATCCGCTATGATGCAAAGCCTGGCATTCTTTTTAATGCAGCTTTCAAGCCTGCTCTGAAATGATTTCAAAGAGGAATCCAGCTCTGATATCTTTTCCTCACTTTCCATCTTAAGCCCTGCCACAAGCTCATCATGTTCCCTCTTTGTTTTTGCAAGCAAAGAGCTTTCTTCTTTTAATTTTGATTCCAGCCCTTTCTTCTCATCCGAAAGTTTTTTGTAATCTTCTTTGCATTTGGCATAAATATTCTCAGTGTCCTTAAAATCGGTTTCCAGTTTGGCAAGCTCTTCTTTTGTTTTAGATAGCTCTGCCTGGAGTTCGCTCTTTTTAGCCTCAATGGATATCTGCATCCTTTGAAGGTTTTCAGAAACAGCCTTTTGTTCAACATATCTGCGTTGAAGTAATTCCGCCTTCTGTAATGTCTTATCAATCTCACCCTGCATATGCACACGCTGCTTTTCAATCCTGTAATTGCCATAAAAAATGGAAATTGTAAGAATGGCGACAAGTAAAACTAAATAAATTATTCCGGTTCGTCCTTTTTTCATCATATTAACCCTGTTTTTTTATGGCTTAGAACCTTGCATTCAGGTCAATAAAAAATTTATCAATGGCTATAGGTACAGATCTAACCTCATCACTGCTTATCCAGCGGATCGAAAGCCACAACCTCTCTGACAAGCCGAACTGTGATTGCAGTATCCACCCTTTTGCATTAGCCCCGCTCAGGTGAAAATCTGAGTCGGTAAATGCGTCAAAAACAGCATCCCCTTCAACATACCTGTATGTCAGGGAGGTATTCCATTCTGCAAAACCCATAGGCTTGGGATATCCATATAGCAAACCTATCTGATAACCCTCTATCTCCTCAGGATAGGATGTGAGATTCATCATTCTTGCTACATCCTTCGCGTCAAACCCAATATTTTTCACATAATCTGTTTTTAGGATTATGTGTTTAGGGAACCAGTAGTCATAATCCAGTTCGGTAGATATATTTAAAAGCCTGTATTCCCCTGCAAGGGCATAGGTCTCATTGTTAGGATCAGTATTGATATCTATCATCGCGTTTCCTATCTGCCTGAAGAGCGGTTCAGTACCAAAGGAGACACTTCCTGACGGGTCATTAAAAAACTCCCCCCTGGTTCTTTTATAGTTATAATATGAGATTGCAGTGGTTGCGCTTAAACTCATTGATTTTTCATACTTAATCACAAACTGCCCTGCAAAAAGCCATTTATCCTTTTCATAGAGTTCAAGCTCCTGAAGGGGAAAGGCTCCCATGGTAAGAAAAAATTTAAGGGGATTAGCAAGGAGTGTATCACTCTCCAGTTTCACTGCAAGACCCTCAAAATTAACATCACTGTCCCATACCATATCAGTGGAGTAAAAGGGGTTAGCAAATCTTCCTCCCCATGCTGTCACCTGCGGGAACCTTCCGAATTTTGGGTAGTCAGGTTTGTATGTCCATTTCAAATAGGCATTATCCAGAACAATGCTGTCCTTGTTTAAATAATCACCAAGGGTATCGTTTGTTGATACCGGGTCATTTGTGCTTCC
This sequence comes from Deltaproteobacteria bacterium, assembly GCA_016931115.1. GTDB lineage: Bacteria > Desulfobacterota > DSM-4660 > Desulfatiglandales > HGW-15 > JAAZBV01. The sequence continues at coordinate 21,770 of JAFGFM010000127.1, forward strand.
CGTTGCTATCCTTGCCCCTGCATCAACCTTTCCCACATTCATATCAGGGTTTTTCTTCATGATCTCCGCGTTTGCCTCAAGCCTTACCCTGTACCTGTAACGCGCTCTGTCAACTGTAGTATTTACTATCTCATTTTTTTCCGGGTCATATAACTGGTCGTAATTCTCTTCATCATAAAAATTCTTCTCATATCTGAGCCGTATATCTCCACCCCACCTCATCCGATTTGCCCATGAGACCTGATTGAGTTTATTACCCACATCTTCAACCAGTTTTTTATCTATAGCATCTGCCCTTTTTTCAAGGAGCCTTGACCTGGTCATAAGCTCATCAGACATATAATCAAGATCCTCTTTTGTCTTGACAACATCTTCCTTGAGCGCCTTGTTTACATCTTCGGTTATTCTTTCAATATATTCCTGACCCTCCTGTTCAGGGATAATGGTAACAACTGTGCCCTTTTCCCTTTTTGCAGGTATGCCACTTTTGTATCTCTTTATAAATTTATCAGCCTCTTCGTCACCAATAACCCCTTTTGACTTTAGCAGATCAATAAGCGCCTCAATGGTGTCCTCCATTGGCGGTTCTGCCTTTGTTTCATCTGCAAACAATACCGGTGAAGTAAGCACACCCATTACCAGTATGAATACTGATATTCTTTTTAATATCTTTCCCATTATCTGAAATCTCCACATCTCATTTATCATTTTCTTATATCTTTTATCCCTTGGATGAAACCCTGAGCTTGATAGCCTTTGGCATATCAAATGGCGGGGGGTCATCTGCCTTTATATTTTTTACTGCTAAACTTATAGCCTTATCCATATTCTGATTACCTGAAGAGCCCACAATCTGGAAGGTTACAATTTCTCCGGCATCACCGATAACAATTCGTACAGTTGCATCATGGTCTCCTTCAGGGATACCGCCGTTCTTCTCAAGCTCTTTTTGAAGCCTCTCCTGTATCAGCCCCTGAAGCATCTGTGTGTACCATGAATATTTTTTTAAAAGGCTCTCATTACCAAAACCACCTCCGATAAGAGACTTCCCCCCCTTTTTTGATACAAGACCAAAACCGTCAGAACCAGCAACTCCATCAGCATCAACACCTAAATCGCTCCCGGCCTCCTGATCTGAACCATCATCCGGCATCTCTTCATGTGTCTCTTCAATCGCCTGCTCAATAACCTCTTCCTTTTCCTTCAGCTCAGGTTCAGGGGGTATCTCTTCAACCTTGGGTGGCGGAGGAGGATTTAACAGGGTCACCATCTGCACCTGTCTCTTCATTTTGGCTGCATCTTCAGATACGAGTGCCTTTACGATGAAAAAACAGGCAGTCATAAGCATCAGGGAAACAACAATGGAAAATATTATTATTTTTTTCTGCGTAGAATTCTTTTTTTTGCTTTTTTCCATATCTCATCCATTATATTTTTTTTCGAGTTGAAGGGCACGATGCGTCTTGCCCCTACTGTCTCCCTTGGGCACAATGCGCTGTGCTCCTTCTGTCTTCCCTGTCCGCCATAGCATTGTCGAAGGAGTCTACCTTCTGGGCGAAATATTTTTCGCCCCTACGATTCTCCTGTCTTCTGACTCCTGACTTCTGTCTTCTGCTTTCTTTCTTCTGTCCAAGCTTACAGCTTTGAGCCTTGAGCTTTGAGCTTTTTTAACCTTTCCCTCACTTCACCAGCTTCTGGGTAACAAGGCCCAGTTGTGTAATCTCAAGCCGCTGCAGAAGATCAAGCACATTGATCACACTCTCATAATAAACCTTCCCATCACCCTTTATAACTACAGGCAGGGCAGGGTCTGCCGCCTTGTACTGCCTTAAATAGGTTTCAAGCTCCGCAAGGGTAACAGGATAGGTATCAAGAAATATCTGCCCATCGGCCAGTATTGATATGGCCTTTGTCCTTGGTTTTGTAAGGCTCTGCGCCGCGCTTGCCTGGGGCATATTTACCTTTATGCCCTGTATGGCCGCTGTAATTGAGATGATAAAAACCACAAGCAGGGTCCATGCAAGGTCAAGCAGAGGCGTTACGTTTATCTCATCAAGTATCCTGTTTTCGGTTTTACGCCTTCTCATTTATTTTCCCCGAATTTTTCTTCAATTTTCAGCATAAACTGCTCAACAAATATATCCATATCCGCAATGATGCCTTTGATCTTGATTGCCAGAAAGTTGTACCCAAACAGCGCGGGTATGGCCACGATAAGGCCAAATACTGTTGTTGCCAGGGCTGAGGCAACGCCTGGCGCGATAGCTGCAAGATTTGCCTCCCCTGCTTCTGCAAGGGCTGCAAAGGTATTCATAACGCCCCATACAGTTCCTAAAAGCCCCAGAAAGGGGCCGCCTGATATGGACATAGTCAGGATCGTAAGCATTGAATTGATCCTGAGATCTTCCCTTACAAAACCTTCATCAATATAGGTCCTTATTGTGTTTATCTCATGTTTAGTCAGCTTTTTTCCACCGGAGGATATTTTATCAAGAAGGTGGTTAAGGCGGTTACATCCTGCATTATACAACTTACAGATGGATGAATTTTCAAAATTATCCTTCTCTATATTATTATGGAGGACATCATAATTATTCAGAAAGGATTCCCAGAACAATTTGTTTTCTTTTTGTATGAATACAAGCTGAAATGCTTTATTCATGATGATAAACCAGCTACCAATAGCAAAGAATACTAAAACAATTATTATAATCCAGCCATCGAGCGAGATGTTTTTTACGATGGTCGCAAAGTAAAAAACCGGCATCCCTCGCCCTTTGTTAATCTCTTCACCCTCTACTACAAGAAATTTTGGATCAGGCCCCTCTGTCATGTGTGCAAGGCCTATGTATGAAATTGTTCTTGATCCCTTTGATACCCTGATTTCATCAAGGTCACCCAGAAATGGTTTTGACCTGTCTATAGAATTTCCGACCACCATATTGCTGTTTATTTGAGGCATTGAGAATTTCATATCCGCCCATGTGGACTCTATGCCGTCAAGAGTTATTGTTATCCTGCTATTTGGCATAACTGTAACAAAAAGGTGCTGCCATTTCATGGAGGCGATAGCTGTTGTCTTTTCAGTTGATACAATAACGCCGGTATCGGACTTTACACTGCAATAGATCATGGAGTTCTCAATGCCTATTAACACCTCGCCGCTGCTTCCCGACATTGTAAAGAGGTGGGCTTCACTTACCGCGTCAGTCATTCTTACCCAGGCGGAAAATGTGAGCCCGGCATTAAAGTCCATAGATGGAGAATTGTTTATCACTATTCCATCCTCAATGCTTGCAATCGTAGCCCCTGTGCCTATTATTGACGGCAACCCAAGCCCGCCCTTGAATTCTACGGCATTGTTTTTATAGGCAGTAGCATCCTTTGGGAGACCTTCCACCTCATCCATATGCATAACAAGCACCTGGTCAACCGCATAGGTGCCGTTCATGTCCTGCCCTCCCACCGCGCTCTCATTGCCATAATACATCCATATATATTCAGTCGCGGTCTTTGCGGATACCCTGGGTAGCCTCACCCACAGAAGCGCGATTTCATCTACAGGATCAAACCTTTCTATATGATGCTTGAGAAGATTTTGGCCGTCACTTGAAATTAAACGAATATCAGTGCCGTCATCCTTTGCGTTCGCAAAATTAAAATTTCCTGAATGGAGCCTTAATAAAACCGGAAAGTCATCGATGTTCTCACTGATATCAGCGCCGGAGGGCGTCGTATCAAAGGATATCTTCTGCCTGTACTGCCATGATTCATTCCACCATTCAGGGGCCTCTCCTGATGCTGCGAATGGGATAAACAACAATAATGAAATTATAAAAAAAGCCCGAGTAATAATATTCTTCACCTTGATTCTCCTTATAGTTCTTTAATCAACATAAAATCCGATTACTTCCACACTCAGCCATTTTGCGATAAAGTCTTCCAGCGCCTTCATTGCATCCTGCATGGCCTGATCCCTTTCGCCGGCAAGTGATGATGTGGCATTATCCGCCATGCCTGCGGTATCTGTAAGGCTGCTCGCCCCTGCTGACAGTGCCCCCATATTAATAGCAGTTGTTGTAACAGGGAGACCAACAGACCCCTGTGAAAAATTGATGTTCTGTGCGTTCACGATCTCTGTCGCGCCAAGGATAACATTTGACCCGGAAATACCAGCCTCACCGGCATCTATTTCGCCCTCTGGAGCAAAGAGATACACATCACCTGGCAGGGGCTCTTGTTTAGGCCCTTCAAGACCATCAGGGTCAAAGGTAAGGGATCTTATACCGCTACCTACTGCAGGGGGTTTAAACTCGATCGACCATGTGCCTGAAACCTGGTCATATACAGCAACAGATTCTGTTGCATTTATGCTTGTCTTTGAACCACGCCCTGCATTTATATTACCCTTATCCGACCATACTGTGATATCTCCCCCTGCAAATGTCATTATCCTTGATTCGTTTACATTGAGATCCCCTTTAGACAAAATATTCAGGGAACCGCCGGACGCGGTAAATATGCCTGAATTTTTAGCTGCGCTTCCAGGCCGTGAAAAGGTTGTCTTGCCAACATTTATATCTCCCATTGCAGCCATATAAATGCCGCCTTCGCTTCCTGTGATGCTTATCTGGGATTCCACCATATCAATATTGCCAGGACCTGATATATACTCATTTAACAGCGGATCAGAGATCATTTCTCTGGCCCGGTTTACCAGATCTTCAGCCTCATCTTTTTTACCTTCTGCCAGTATTTTACTGTATATTGCCCCTGCAAGCTGGATGTTCAGGCCAGCCACAAGGCTGTCTGCCTCATAATCCATATTCTTATCAAAATATTCCAGATATCTGCCGGTAAGTTGCAGGATTATCATCCTATCCCTGGTCTGATTTATAAGTGTCTCTGCTTTACCATCCTCCCCTGCTGACAAATAGGCATTATAGGCGGCTGTATCCTGCTCGATTCCAAACTGTGCTGCAAGCTCTTCCGCCTCAGAATACTTTCTTTCTGCCATCAGGCGTATATAGGTATCCGCCACCGACTTTATATCAGCAGGGATATCGGTATACTTATAATTGATATCACTTCCGAATAATTTTTTTACAGCGGCCAGGGTTAAATCCCTGTTAATACCGGAAAGCAGCACAAGGTCATTATCCTCCCTGCCAAGATACGGGTTAAACTGGTTTCCTATGAGCTGAATACCGTCTGTTGTGCCAAGATCAATGCTGTTACCAGCCCTTACCAAAAGTGTGCCCGGCCCCCCGTGCAGTATCCCTGACTGAAATGGATTTACAATGCCTGATGAAAAGAAGATATCCCTTTCCGCGCTTATTATGGAGAGGTCAGAACCCCTGGTATTCTGTCCACTGTAATATATATCCCTTATATCTCTGCCTGCTGTTATTCGGGTCTCTTTGGGGAGATACAGTAATATCTTATTAATATCCCTGCCTGCTTCTATGGTTACAGGGGTATAATCATTAATATGGAGCACACCAGCACTATGGCCTGACTGAAGTAATAAGATAAGATTATTCACATCACCCGCACTGTTTAAACCTCTTATGTTCCCGTATATTTGAGCAGGGTCAATATCAGACATGTATATACTGGCCTTTTTATTAGGGCTTATATCTAATCCTGCCCCACTTATGTCATTTCCTGCCCTTAATAAAAGGTTACCTGTGGGTGAAGGGGCTATGAAAAAGGTAGAATTAAAAATAATATCGCGCCCCGCTGTAAAGGATAGGCTAGCTGGCAGTAAATTCTGCTTTTGTGCATTCTGAATATTTTTATCATAGAAGACTGTATTACCGGTCAGGATAATATCATTGTTAAGGGCATTAAGGTTTACAGATGTGCTGGTGGTGTAACCAAGGTTCCAGGATGATGGGGTGGTAAAACCCATTTTTGCAAGAGTGGGGTTTACAATAGTGCCAAGCTCTATTTTCCCTCCTGCTGCTAATGAAAGTTGTGCATCAAAGAGCTCTATGTGCTGATTTTTCAGATTCGATCTTGTCCCGAAATCCCCCGCAGCATAAAGCTCCCCAGCACCTTCAGATATCAGAAATCTTCCGTTCAGATCTCCGCCTGAATATACCTCAAGGTCTCCTTTGCCAAATATGCCTATGCCTGCGGTAATCTCTTTACCGGCCTTTACCCTGATGTCTCCTCCGGACATTGCGACAATACCCTGTGAAGCATCCCTTCCTGAAATCCCGCCATCATATGAAGCAGCCCAGACATCCTGTAGAGTCATGCTCACAGAGTCACGAACTCTATATACTGCATCCCACGCGTCGTTTTTTGTCGGAATGGCTTCAATCTGGCCTCCGGAGTTGATAAAAACATTTCCGCCCCTACCGTATTCAGTATATTTATTAAGGCCGCTTTCCGGAGGCGCCCCAAGGGACCTGACAGCGCCCAGGATATTATTACTCCTTGTCAGTGATAGACCATTTAATATGTTGAAAGTTATATCCCCGGTAGAAGATTGAACTGCCCCGCCCTTTAAATAGAGTGACCCTCCCACATCTCCTCTTATATCTCCGCTGTATGTGGCCAGGTTGAAGCCAATGTTTCCCGATGTGACCATTGAATTGAGATTAATCTGGTTTATGGTTGTATCCCCTGCTGATGAAAACCCTAGACTACCCCTTTCAGTATAGATAAGTGCCTTGCTTTTTATCTCCAGATTACCTGATGCCGTATTATGGTTCCAGGCAGAGGGGTCTGCTACCGAAAGATCAGATCCGGCAGAAAAGTTCAGGTTCCAGGATTTCACATTCGAATCTTTCCACAGCTCCTGTTTATTTGTGGGGGCATCCTTTATATTTGCATTGATATTAAGATTGCCTGCTGCCCTCAGATAAAGCGAACCCGCTGTTTCCGCGCTGCCATCCTGATCAACATCATATCGCCACCCGGTGAGGTCCCATTCCATTTCAATGGAAAGATCCCCCTGGCTTTGCACCTCTATGCCAGGGGCATAATAAAGAGATGTACCAGGGCCAGTAATCAGGTCTTTGTAAACAGTTTCTTTTTTTTCTGGGGCTGTTTGCATGTAATTAGCTGTTTCCGTCTTCCAAAGTGCAATTTCGCTGTTGATTATCCCGTCATGGTCTTTAGCATTATAGATCCTCACTGCTTCAACAGTTACTGTATCAGTCCCTGTTACAGAGCCCTTAAGACTGATATTTACGCCTGCATCATCCCTGAGTGAACGGAATAGAATAGATTCTCCTCCGGAAATGGCAGCACCCTCATCAAAGGTCACGATCTTCATACTGCTTAAGACAGCTTTACCGCCTGATGTAAGTCCAATACTGCTGTTTGTATGAAGTGTGAGATCATTAGCCGCATATATGCCTATCCAACCTTTTTCAGTATTATTTGTTGAAACAAGAGCCCCGTATATGTCAATATTACCTTCGCTGTCTAACCCGTCAGCAGATAATGTGATGTGATCGCCATAAATACTTGCATCAGATTCAAGGATCATATTCCCTTCTCGCGCCCTGATATCCAACTTCCCTGTTAATCCGCCCTGATAAAGGGTATTGGAAAGCACGCCAAGGTCATTTATGGCTGCGGTATCAATGGTAAAGGAGCCTTTAGCGCCGTTATCCTTTGCCATACCGAGCAGGTATCCGTCTATAACAGCAGCCTTTGCAGGAGAATATATCTCTATTGTTCCCGCATCACCCTGCGCTCCGGCAGAGACATCAAGTATTGTGCCCTCTTCCAGGCTGACAACACCCTTTCCAGATGCGAGTCTTATTCTTCCTGCGGGTGAATATGCATCTCCTGAAGAAACAATGGCTGCATTTTCAATAAGAAATATCCCATCTCCCTCTTCTGCACCGGCAGCATCAAACAGGATATAACTCCCGGGCATATTCAGCATACCTGACTGGGTTATATTTTCTGCCCTGATTTCAAACCTGCCGCCTGAGGATGGCTCTACGTTGACATTGTTTGCACTATATGCGCCTGATAATATAGCTACACTCCCCTTTCCGGCATTAATCATGTAATCCATCACATTGTATGTGTTCTGCGTTTTATAAGCAGATGATAACAATCCCCTGCTTTTTATTGAAAGATCAGCTCCCCCTGTTACAAGGCTGCCTCTTCCCTGAAAAAAGGTATTATCAGAGAGAAGGTTTATCTGTGAATAGCCGTCAAAGGTTACAACTCCCATATTCAGGGTAATTTTATCAGCGCTTATATAAAATTCACCAGCGCCCTTATCAAATGCGCCGCCCCATAATGAGCCTGAATTCTGAAAGGTTATTTCAGCCGATTTTATATCAACCTTTTTCCCTGACCCGCTAATAAGTGACGCATCAATGGTAAGACCTGAAGCGATATTCAGATTAAAGGCGTCTTTGAATGTGATCTCAGAGCCGTAACCAAGTGTTATATAATCTGATTTTTTAAGCATATCCCACAGGCTCTGGGTGATATAGCCCCCTGCTTCGCTTCTGTCTGTATAATCATTCGGCATAAAAAATATCTTTTTGCTTGTAATGTTCAGGGAGCTGTTATCCACAATAAATTCACCCTTTATATCAAAGTAGCCGGTATTGATGGTTATATTGTCAGAGGCATGTACCTGCGCATTATTCTCAACCAGTAATTTCCCCTGTGGAGAATTAAAGGTTATGACACCATCGCCTGATCCGGACAATGCTGCAACATTTGCATTACCTTTTATATTTATGGCATCACGGGCATTCAGTTGAATGGCCTTTACATTCAGATCCACCCCTTCTTCTAACTCTATATTGTCTGTGGTTGCAGTATCCCCAAGGATGATATTCTCCATGCCTCTGCCTGATACAGAGGCATCAGCGACAACAAGCCTGTTCAGGAGATCATCTGATAACTGACCCGCAAGTGAACCTGCAGGGTCAAAATTTTCAGGAAGGGAACTTTCGTTTTCAGACCCGGCAGCGGTTACAAGAATATTTTTTCCGCTGAGATTAAGCTCCCCACCCTTATATTCATCGCTTAAAGGGTTGCCTATAATGTTTCCTTCTATAAATGTTGTATTGCCTTTAAGCGTAATGTTTCCGCCATCTCCTGCAACTATATTTCTTATCTCAAAGTACCCTTCGGTAAGCAGATCTTTTGCCTCTCTCAGGGAATAAAATCGCACGCCTGAATCCTCTATAGCTGTGCCTGCAACTGCATTCTTTCCTGTAATAACTGTGTATCCCTGGCTGGTAGTGTGATACTGTTCAGGATTATATCCTGTCCCAAGGTCGGTCAGTATAATGGCACCCTCTGTAAAGGCATACTCCTCTGAAAGCAGATAATATTCACCGGCAGGTATCTCCCTGTTAGTATCTATAATAATAGTTTTCCCAGGGTTAGGTACAGAGTTGTCAGGCAGAATTACATACTGCCTGCTTTTTTTAAGGGGGTCATTAGAGCCCTCTGTTCCTGGCAGAAATTTGTAGCCAAAGAGCTCCCCTCCGCCTGACACATCAATATCAGATCCGCCTACTGCTATTACCTCATTTGCCTGCACAAAAACAGAACCGGAAGGGGCAGACTCAACAGGTTTATCCGGGTCAATTCCTCCATCATCCTTTTTAAGCCCCCATATTATTCCGCTGTCATCAAAAATGCCGTAATTTATATGCGCGCTGGTGTTTGTTGAAAGGGTGCTGCCGTCTCCAAGGAATATTCTTCCTGCATCTCCTGATGTTTTAAGTGTTATGCTGCCCAACGGCGCATAGATATCCCCATAATGGTAAATGTTTGCGCCCGTCAATTCAAGATTTGCCCCTGCTGAATATATTGGGCCATTAAGGTTATCACCATTATCATTTACAGTAATGTCACCTGTTGCCCTGATGGAAAATGAGCTGAGTGTCTCAGGATATATCCTGTCTGCATTTAAAACCAGATCGCCGCTCTGCAGTATGCCGCCCCACCGCCCGGCGAGGCCACCTGTACTGTTATAATAATAATAATCCGAAAGGCGTATATCCTGCGCTGCATTGAGTTCAACCCTTTCAAAGGAAGAGAGAGTTATAAAACCATTTATATCCAATATTCCTGCATCAAGGGTTAATAGAGAGCTTCCAGAAATAGAGCTGTATCTTCCAGCATAATATTCATAGCTGTTTTTTAATGTAATCCAGGGTGATGATATCTTTATTTCACTGACAGGAGCCGCATCAATAACCGGCGCATCAAGGGATAAGAGCCTGCCTATTGAAACATTCATGGAATCAATAAAATTTATACTATGAGCACTTTTAAGAGCTATTGAATCAAACCCCTGGGTGATAAAAGCACTTAATTCTTTACGGACTATTTTCATGGACTGGCTTGTATTGCTGCTGACAAGCGAGAGAGAAGCGCCGGGAAGATTTGCCAGGCCTGCCTCTGCCCTGATATCACCTTCCAGTTTAGGCTCGTTAAAATACTCTATGTTCAGTATCCCGGGGGCGCCTGCCTCAGTTAAATGTAATATTTTGCCATCAACACCCCATGAGTAATTTGTAACAGCCTCTGATCCTGATATATCTATAACAGAACCTGCCTCAGTTGAAAGGTTATCAGCCTTAATCTTTACACTACCTCCGTCAAAAACATCTCTCCCCACAGGAAGACCAGAAATCAATGGACTGGTTGCTGGATTATCATAACCCTTTACACTAAGAAGGGCGCCTGGAGCCATATTAATGTCAACTGCATTTAGGCCGATAGCACCCCCCGGCGCATCAAGCGCACCTGATATATTAATATTCAAACCGTCAAGATTTATTGAACCCTCCTGAAACACCCTTAAAAGAGCATCTTCTCCTATTTGAAGGATTTCTTCTGAGCTTGAGACTACATCCACAACAACACCATCGAATACCTCACCGGTATTAAAGGTAATTGATGAATCCCCAATATAAATGTCAGGGGCGCTTATCAGGGAAATGGCAGGGTCATTAAATCTCTTTACACTAAAAATATCTATTTCTGCTGCTGCAGCAATATCTTCTCTCTTTGAAATAATTTTGATGGGTGATGGGCTGAAAGATGTACCTTTTTCAACATGAATACCTTTACTGGAAAGCAATATAAAATGGACAATGCCTGTTTCATCAAAATAGTTATCATCAATATTAAACCTGCCAAAGAGTTCTGAAGGGATCTCCTGTTCAATCGTATTAACACCTGATGAACTATTATGAGAAACAATGGATATATCCCCTGCATGGACTGATATGGAACCGCCTTCCTTTCCAATTGCAGAATAACCTGCTACGCTTCCATCAAGCAGTACAGTTAAACCATGTATGGTCAGTGCACCTGCATCTCCGCCTGAAATATGACCCTTGTTATTTGTTTCCACACCCCCGCTTATATCAATGAAGGCCCCCTCTGAAACAACCACACCCTCACCATTAAAGGATTCATCTGAAAGAACAATACTCCCCCCTTTCAAAAGGCCCTTTTCATAATCGAAAATGTTATTATTACCATACATGGAGTTATTGATTATTTCACCTGCAACAGAGATGCTGCTGCCTGGCAGGAGGTGTACCCTTTCATCTCCTATAGCCTCATGGCTTATATATTCAGGATTGATTTGTCCGGCTATAGATGGATCTGTTGTTATATTACTCTTGAGGTACAGCTTTATATTTCCGCCTGGTATTGTTAGATCCCCTTCATACTGTATCTTTCTTGCTGTTACTTCAAAAGTTCCTCCGGGTTGAAGTGAAACAACTGCATCCTCAAATATACTAATACCTGCCCTGGTGTAAAGGCCGATACTATAAGCCCCTGATGAGCTTAAAAGATCGGACGAAATATAACTTATTCCGTTCCTGTGCTCAGGAAATGGGTCATTAGGCCTAAAGCTATCAGGCAGTATTTCAACAGAGCCTGAAAGAACAATCTCCTGAACAAAAGGATCAAATGCAGGGTACATGATGGAGGAAGCAAATCCGACTTTTATATCATCTCCTATCTTTAATGTACCCGCCTCAGGCACAGAAATACCCATTGCCTCATATAGCGTTTTATTTGAGGCATCAGGATACAACAACTGATATTTACCCTGTGTAACAGAGAGGTCAACCATACCGTCAAGGGCAAGTTTTGAACCGATTAAGGTTACACCCCCTGCATTTGCCCCCTCCAGAAACCCGGCAGAGTAGTTTACAAGGGGTGCAACACCTCCGTAATAAACCCCGCTGTATTTTGTAGTTCCGTATCGCTCATTAACATATTTAAAATCACCCAGTATGCCTTCATAGCTCTCCCACTGAGGGGCATTGCTGATATCATAAACAACATTATTTGCTGAAACCAGTTTGGTTGTATTATAGGCCCCGTCAAGGTATTCCACCCCTCCCCCTGATGCATCAATCAGGGAGCCTTCACGCAGAATAATATCTCCGAAACCGGCATTAAGCGTGATGGTGCCGCCCTTTACTGCCATTTCACTGGCTGTTCTTTCATCCTGTGAAAAATGACTGCTCACATTACCTATTGAGGAGCCTTGAAGAGATGATATGGTAACAGTATCACCCTTAAGTACCCCACCCTCACCCTTCTGTCCATAATCGTCCCTGAGTTCAACACTGTTCAACTGTACATCTATCAGCTTCTCGCTAACAGGCTTTTGAACCCATAATCCGCCGGCATCTATTCCGGCATCTTCTCCTATATATATACGCTCACTTGCCTTTAATTCTATTGTGCCTGCCGGGGCCTCAATTATTCCATAACCCTCTATTCGCTTAAGGGGGTTATTAATGTCTGTTCCGGCTATTTTTATTTGACCTCCGGTAAATACAAATGACTCATGAACCTTTTCGGCAGAATCAATTATTGGTGATGATGTAATGCTCTCCTTACCAAGAATAACCCTGTCAGTTGCAAGCAGTTCGATCTTTCCATTTTTTCTGACAGCAGTAAGCGCCTGAATTGTCCCATCCTGGGTCACAGTGCTGCCATACATACCGGCTTGACCAAGATCGGCATTTATAATGCCATCTACATAATTAGTTACCTCTCCGCCATTTTCAACAGATACAATGTTGGATATGATATTTTCTTTACTATCCTGATAAATATTTACCTTTTCTCCTGCAGCAAGACCTGCCCAGCCAATAAAGGCAGATATCTCACCATTGTTTTCAACATGGGTGCCAAGTAGAAAGAGAGAGCCGTACTGGGCAGTATTTATAATCCCGTGATTGGATACCACACCCTCTGTATTTAACAGTTCTCCTGGAAAGATATAATTTTCTCTCCCAAACTTTCTATTGCCGGTTATAAAGTCACTGTCTGAGATGTTAAGTGAGGATGCGACAAGTGAGCCCACATTAACCCTTGAGCCGGGTGAAAAAAAGATGCCGTTCTGATTTATCAGGTAGACATGTCCGTCCGCAGTAAGCCTCCCGTAAATAAGGCTTGGGTCATTGTCAAATATCCTGTTTAAGACCTTCCATGCGCTGTTATTCTGCTGATTATAATGTACCCAGCCGTTAGCCCCTATATCAAATGAATCCCACTCTATTATGGCGTTGCTTTGATTCTGGTGTATAATAAGCTGATTATTGCCTATATTCTCAAGAGAAGAGACCCCCTGCACAATATTTTTTAAAGAGGGCAAAGAGTTAATATTGGGCGCTATAACACCTTTTGAAGGATCGCCATAGAATCCGGGCAAAAGCCCGGCGCCAAAGGCTGTTCCAGCAGTCTGCGTAATGGTAAAAATGCTGAGGACAATAATTACAGCCTTCTTAAAAAAGCGCCTGTTTTTTAATTTTATAGAAATCATTTCCAATATCTCTCTTGATCAATATCTATTTTAAACATCAGCAACCTGTTGTTTTAAGGGAATTTGAATTTTCACTACGAAGCACGCTGAATTCGTAAAAATATATAAATAAAATTCTTCTCCGTGTCCTCCGTGCTCTCCGTGGTGAATGGTATTTTTGAATTTCCCTTTTCCCTCGTTACTCACCCAAGGGCACGGTGCGCAGTGCCCCTACAGTTTTACACTATTATGATGTTCTAAATTCCGGCCTTTCATTCCTGTTTTCTGACTTCCGATTTCCGCCCTCTGACGACCTGTTAGCATTCAGTGGCGGTGAATTTTTTAAAAAGCATATTTAACCATGAAATAACCTGTATCATCACCGCTCTTCACCATGTCAGTGTCTTCCAGTGCAATAGCCCAGTCAAACCTGTATTCAAAATTATTGAACAATGTTCCCTTTACTCCCCAACCGACGCCCTGAATACCAGTGGATTTATCTTCGCCCGGAAGAGGATTTTTTTTCCACACCTTTGCAATGTCATAAAAATAATAAAGAGTGGCGTTTATCCTGCTTTTTTTAAACCCAAGAGCATTTATCAACTCCGGAAAATTAATCTCTACAGTGCTGTGTACTGCATAATCGCCTGCCAGTTCTGATTCCTTGTAACCTCGAACGCTCTCCATGCCTCCCGCTATATACTGCTCATTTGATATCAAAGGTTCGCTCGCTATCTGACCGTCCAGTTTAGCGTACAGGCTCATTTCAAGGGGGAGTTTGTTTGTCCTCTCTATGCCTGCGGTCATATAGAGGTAATCACCCCTTGCATACTTTCGTTTAATTTCAAACTCCCGCTGGTCTGTAACAAGGTTTCTGAATGTCCAGTTCAGGCCAAGACTGTATTGGGTCTTGCCCATTTTATCTGCCTGTGTGGCGCTGTATGTAACCAGAAAGGGTAAATATGCAATGGGTGTTGTTAAATCCTCCTCTTCACTGTCATGAAAATTGATATCTTCATTAAAATCCTTATAATCAACACCAATTGTAATATTGTGGTAAAGATTCTTAAGCGCAGGCAGAGGTACAATATATCTTGCCCCGTATATAGAACCATTTCCTATAACCTCAAGCCCTTCAGCAAAGGCAGTATCACTGTCAGACCATACACCATAAAGGGCTATCATATGCATGGTGTTCCAAGGCGCGGAAAAGACATAACTCTCCGCCAGCATCTTCACCTGATCTGTCTCCTCTGGCGCAGTCTGGTACTGAATGGAAAATGAGTGTTCCTTCTGCCAGAGGTTGTCATATCTTAAAGATCCGTTTAACCTTAACTTTTCAGTGCTGTGTGAAGACCTGTTGCTGAATTCAAGGCTGCCGTGAAGCGGTAGCTTATCTGTCACCTTGAGCTCAACATCTATTGTTCCCGGCTCTCTTCCCGGTATCATAACAGGGGATATCTTCATATCAGGATTTCTGTTGGCAAGGCCAAACTCCTGTATAATATGAGGCAAAAAAATATCATCACCGGGTGACAGGGATGGAAGGCGGTTTACAATGCTTTCCCTTGTAAAATACCTGTTACCAGTTACCCTTACATCCCTTATCTTGCTTTCTGTCACAATCAGCCTTACAAGCCCGTCTTCAACAGTCTGCTGAGGAACACCCACCTGAACTGCCGGATAGCCTGCTTTGTGGTAATATGCCTCAAGGGCCTGCCTCGCCTTTTCAACATCGCTTCCTGTTTTATCTTTGCCTGCAAGCCCCTTCAGGGCTTGAAGCATCATGCTCTCAGTCAAAATGGAGTTACCTTCCACTGTATATCCTATGATCTCAAAGGATGCATCCTCCGACTCGTCTAAAGCAAATGTGTCTGAAGAGGTAAAAATAGAGAATAAAATTACTGCCACAGCAACCCGAATGAGTCTATTGCTGACTAAATATTTTCTAATAAGATAACTGCAAATATGCATTTTAATATCATCACAATCCAAATGACTGAGTTTAAGATTATTTTTGTACTATTCTTTTTCCATCTAACATGCTTACTGGTATCTGTTTCGTTTTATTCAGCGCGCTGTTAAGCCAATCTCTTAAAACAGGGGCAGACTGATACCCTGCTATCTTTTCAATTACCTCTCCATTTTTATTTAAAATGACTATTGATGGATATGAGTCCATTTCATAGGTATCCATAAGCTCATGATATTTTTCTCCATTCATCTTTGCCCATACAAATTCCTTATCAAGGTTTATTACTCTGGGATCTTCCATGGTTTCATCAAAAAGCCTTTCGCACCAGGGGCACCCCTCTCGTGACAATATAAGGACAAGAGGTTTATCTTTCTTTTTTGCATTATCAATGGCCTTTAAGTGATCCTCGCTCCAGGATATCTCATTATCCTTGAATTCTGACGCTTTTTTAATGTTATCTACAGTCACATTTAGAACCAGGCTTTTCCCTGCCAGGGGGTGATTAAAATCAACAGAAAAGCTCTCCTTATCGCTTGAAACGATATACCCATTATTGCTTCCCATACTGAATGGGGCGCCCAGTTTGGGTTCAAGGATAATATTTATAGTATCCTTATCAGGTATTACTGAGACCTTCCCAAAGCTATCATCAGAAATAAATGGGTCCGTAAGATCTGCATAGAGGATAACCTCACCCTTTTCAACATTCGCTACTGTATGGGTAAAGTATGGGACAAACCCGACTCTTACCTCCTTTTGAGGTTCATAGCCATATCTTTTTCTAAACTCATCAAGGTGTATCATTACACGCCTTTCAATGACCTTTTTTAAAGGCATTGTCAGTATTCTATCTGCCCTCAGTGGGCCATATGCCTCTTCAGGCGTAAGAGTTACGCTCTTTGTCTCCTTTGGTTTCATGCCTGTGACAATATTGTGTATGGCAGGGATAGTATCTTCCTGCCCGGCAAGCAGGGTAATGGTTTCGAATGGCCCATTTTCATTATCCTCTTTAAGGGAGTATTTTACGGTAACAAGATCACCATGCTCCACCGTTCCATGTCTTTCTCCAAGCACGATATCTATTCTGCTCAGACCTTCATTTTCGGCCTTATTAATGGCAGGGCTGCCCATTTCTATCATGCTTTTATCACCCGCAATGCTGGACATTGAAAAAGAATAAAAAAGGGAAATGGCAATCACCAGGTTTACTATATTTCTATTCAACTGCATCTCCCTTATGGACAGTGATCTCACACTCCAGCCCCTCACCTCCAAAGGGGTTTATATAATCCACCCTGAACATCTCTTCACCCTTATCAACAACCCTTCCCATGATCCCGCCTGATCTTATTTTATGCCCCGTTTGTATATCTATAATGGTCTCAATATAGTCGCCTGCTTCACGCATATAACCTTTTCCAAGGGGCAGATAGACCTCTGTGCCCTCTTTAACATTAAGATGTATAACAACCTCATTTTCTGTAACCGATATTATGTTTATTGTAACACCAGGTCTTTTTTCAGAAGTAAATATAATTCCCTTAATAGGCTCTCTTTTATATGTATTTTTAAATGCCATTGGGTGGATTTTTCGTTCCCTTGGCGAACGCCTTGTATGGGTCATCTCAAGAAACCGCTCTTCATCAGTGAGGTTTTTATTATCCTCTGCTGTCAGAGACCTTACTGTTTTCGCCCCTGACTCCATACCGATAACAGCAAGACTTATATTTTCCAGAAGTTCATTTTCAAAGGTCTTTAACGGCCCGTAATCAGGCCCTTTTTTTTCGCTACCAGCAATAAGTTCTATCGGGCCATACTCCTTAAGGGGCAGGAATACCGGTGACTTTTTTCTATCTATCTTTTCTGCGATGCTTGAATCGGTTGTAATAACAACCTCGCCACTTTTAAAACGGCATGTAAAATCCACCATTACACTGTCGCCTTCAACTATTTTTTCCGGAATAGCTGCTTTGGATGGTTCAGGTTGTTGAACCACGCGGGTCGCAGAGCACCCCGAAATAACAAGAAAAATGGCTATATGTAAAACTGCTGTTTTTATTGTTCTGTATTTCATAATTTCAAATCTTTCCTTTGCTTCAGATGATACCACTATCCGATACAATTATTAGGGAGTTCTTAATCTTTTGTTAAGATTTTATGAGTTGTGAAAATTTTAAATAAAAAAAGGGCCTCCAAAAGAGGCCCTTAAATTCAACAGAAAATTACTTATCTTTTTACATAAACCCTATTTAAACTTCGGATATGAAAAATCAGTAAATTTTTCTACCTTCATCTCACCCTGTGCAGCCCAGAAGGCTGCCTTTGATGCAGGAATATTTTCCGGGTTTGATGCATAGGCATCAAGCGCCCTGACAAGTGAGCCAGCTCCAGAATCAGCAGGTGAAGCATAGAGCCACTGTGCTGCCCAGAAATCATACACACCGTTTACGATGTTGCTTCTTGTAGGCATTTCACCCTGCCATGTCATGAGTTTAACATCACCATAATTAGCTGCATCATGATATTCACCGGCAATATTGTTCGGGGCTGGCAGTGTGCCGTCTGACATTATAACCTTGTCGCCATCAGCATAACCCACAGCACCTACTCCTGTGTAGGGATCATAACCCGATCTGTTTCCAGCGCCGCCTACACACCTCATCATATCTGATGAGCCGTCATTAAAATATATTGCAGGTGCAATACCATCAAGTACATCTTCATCATCATACGGCACTTCATTTTTAACTAATGAATAATCGCCTCTCATAACTGCGGCGTCAAGGGTGGCAACTGTTCCTGAACCTGCATGGCGCATACATACTATAACTGGCATATCTGCATTCGGATTGGATGGGTTAAAAGCGCTCCAATTTGCCACCTGGCCACTGAAGATTGATGTTGCCATTAATCTCGTCATATTGTCATAAGGAACTGGTGTGGTTGGGTTAGCGTTCCTGAAAAAGGCAAAGGGGACAACTATGGGCCTAAAGACATTATATGATGGATCCATAGTCAGATCGCCAATTGACCTTGTTGCTGTAGGATTTGATGTTGTTCTAGGCCCATATAGGTGGCCTGAACTCTGCTGCCCGAACGTCTCAGCAGCAACATCTGATGCACCTATGGTGACATCCTTGCATGAAAGTGAAGTAACCGCTCCTGTACCCCAGTTAACTGTAGCTTCATTAGCCATCTCACGTTCGCCTGGATTTGTACAACCTGGAGTATTAAATTGATTTGAATTCTGGACTGATGCTATCCCGTCAAAAGATGCCTTTGAACTGTATCTCAGGTAATAGGTGTTACCGTTACCATTAAAACCAAGCCCGCCCTGTTCAGTGCCTCTGCATATTGCTATACCATGTGCGCCTGAATCCTTTGCTGTAGATATATCTTGAGTTCTGCAACCCTGGCTCTGCAGAAACCCCGGGGCTGCTGCTGTCCAGAATTCATACTGCGCTGATGCGCCATAAAGGTTTACATCTATTGTTGCAGCATTCGCTGCACCAACCATACCAAGCAATGAACCGCACAGAACGGTAGTCTGAATAATCCTTTTAATCATTTTTATTTCTCCTTAAATAATTTTATTATTAATAATATCCCCGGTGTAACCGGGGAAAACTCCATGATACTATGATCTCTTTCTGCCTATGCCCAGAAGACCAAGAATACCTGAGCCCAGAAGAAGTAAAGAACCCGGTATTGGCACTGCTGCGGCTACTGGGTTTAATACTGTGCTACCATCAATGTTGAACCTTAATATTGCAGTATAATCGGTAGATATATCAGGGCCTTTAACCAGGTTTGAACCTGCATAATCATAAAGATACATGTCAACATACCCGTCAGTATATAATTTACCCAGTTTTACTTCACCGTATTGAATGTTAGCAGAGGGTATAATTCCACCATATGCCCCGGGTGCTGTATCATTTATATTCATTCCTGTTGCATATGTGGTTCTGCCTTGCTGTAATGCAGGGCCTACAAAAACATTGCTATCTCCTGAATAGGTATACATGGCAGTGCCAATACTCCTAAAATTTAAAAAACCAGCAGTGCTTAAACCTGAAGCATATGCAGTATCACTTGTTGATGCAAACCAATAGTGGCGAGGAGATTCTTGCCTGGAACCGAAAAATGCAATGGACAGATTATTCCAACTGTCTATTGTATTAAACTGATCAAGATTTACAGTCCCGACTGGCGCAAGCTGAAGATTAGTTGCTGCCATATCTATATTAGTCAGGCTGCCAAGATTTACAAGAACCTCGTTATCTGTACTATTATAAACAACCTGGGTAAGGCTATAAGTAGGAAAAGCCATAACCTGACCGGCGATTCCGAATAACAGCCCAACTGCTATAACCAAACTAAATAATTTCTTCATTGTTATTCCCTCCAAAAAAATAATAAATATTATTAATCTTCTTTTTTCCTCAGGCAGCCCGGCCATCTGATTATTCAGACCCGCAGCTTTCCGCCACCCGGTCACCCGGGGTTTGGCCTTTTCTGGAGGCAACCTAAATTTTGTAATTTTTATTCCTTTGCCCTTAAACCCCTTTTTCACTCACCTCCTTTCCGGCTCAGGAACGTAAAAATAAAAGCCCAAACCAATAGTGTATAAATTTACTGATTTGGGCTTCCTGTTTCCTTTTCAGACAGCAAAGTACCCTGCTGGACCTTTATTTTTTTATTGTTATTTGAAAAGCTGTTTTTCAATTAACTTGGGGAGATTGTATCCCCCCAGTATTAGAGTTTTATTACGGTAACATTAAAAGAATTTAAATTTTCAGTTTTCTGCTGATATAAAAAAGCCTTCTTGAACTTCCTCTTTTTCTTAAAAGATACAGGGTAAAAATAATAAGTGCAGTAATTATAAGGATATATGATAACCCTGTGTTAAGAATCAACCCTGCCAGGGCTGTTACCGGTATAAGAATGAGCCTTGTAATACTTTTTAAGGTTTCATTTTCTGCTATAAAATCAGCAATGGGAGGTGAGACCCTGTAATAAAATTCCACAAATGCTGTGCCGGGAGCGCTCTTTAAAAGGATATTATCCCTGAATTCACGCAGAGTTAAAACATGTGGCTCCATGTATGATCCAAATGCCGCAGTCGCTATAAAGCAGCCACCGCCTCCACCACCGCCGGCTGCGGGTGTATCACCACCAGTGCTGGAGCCGCCGTTTGATTTCCCAAGGGTAAATATTGAAAAATGCTCCACCTCGAAATCCAGTGTTTTATTTACACTGTCAGCGGATACAGGTGTAAGTATTTGCCACTCCGATGATGCGCTGCTGTAGGTATAGAGCCTCAAGTCAAGTGGATTGGTGGTTTTTGTCGCATCAAGATCTCCTTGGGTGTATGGCACCCTTATTATTACAGGCTCTTCAAATACTGTCCCTTCAGGGCCAAAGTGTATTACCCGCCCTGTTACAGCAACACCCAATGGTAATGCGGGGATTTCTATTGCCTCACCAATGGTGATATTAATGTCTGTATCAATAGCACCCTTTGGTATGGATATGGTCACATTATTGAGTTTGCTTGAGGCATCTTCAACTTTTACATCATAATATTCTCCATCCTCAAGGGTCTCCAGCATACCTGAGCACACAACCCTTGATTCAACTATCTTTACATCATAATCAGGGTCTGTCGATGATGCCTTAAATAAAAATGTGGAGGAGTATGAGCTGTTGTTTTTGCCGTCCGAGACATAGGCCCTCCAGTAATATGTTGATTCTGCAACAAGTTTGGCTTTAACCTGATATTCGGTTATTAAGCTGCCTTCATCCACTTCGCCTGACTCTACAAGGTCAGAGAGTATTATATTACTGTAGAGTTCAAAGTGGTAAATCAGATCATCCCCTTCATTATCTAAACTGTTTTTAACAGAAAGAATAATGGGGCTATTGATATTTACAGAACTACCTGAAACAGGGCTGTTCAGTTTCGGCGGATTAGGCGTATAATTTGTTACTACCATGAACATGCGGTTTTCCGACCAATCGCTCTCTGCCCCCTTTTCATCAATGGCCTTTACCGCCCATGTGTATTCTTTATTGTTTGTTAGCCCTGTCAGAGTCCATTCCGGCTTGTTTATCTGATCTGAAACCCAGCATTCTCCGCCGCTAATGCATAGCTCAAATATATAGAGTACACTGTTACCATCAGGGTCGGTCACAGAGTTTGCTTTGAGAGTAACCCCTGATGAATTTATTACAGCATTGTCATCAGGATACCTCAAAACAGGCATGGCTGGCAGTTCATTTACAACATCAACAGTAAATGATGATGATATCCACGCGCTCTCCGCGCTGCCGTCCGTTGCCTTTACCCTCCAGTAATATTTGGTATTTTCCATTAATTCCGATGTGCGCCATGATGTCTTCCCGTTACCGCCCTCTTTAACTATTGCCTCTTCCATAGGGCCGCTGCCTTTGCTGTTAAAGCTGTTCTGAGTATCTATCTGGAATGTGTAGGTGATAACATCGCCATAATCTTCATCAATTGAGTTTATAACAGTAAGTAAAGTTGTATATGAATCCACCCTGCTGTTTGAAACAGGGTTGTCAATTTCTGGTCTTGTTGGGGCACTATTGGCTAAATTGACAGTAAAACTAAAAAATCCGGCCCATTCGCCTGACATGTTATCCGCATCTATTGCCCTGGCACGCCACCAGTACTGGGTATTATCGTTCAAACCTGTAATCCCCTGACCTGATCCTGCCACCCATGATGTTGTGCCATCGGTTTCCTGATTTACCGTGCCATATGAAACAGGGCTCCCGTTTGGGGTATTTCCGGATGGCTCACTGTCATATATTTCAAAGCTATATGTTATATTATCATTATCAGGGTCTTTGCTGTTGGTAATCTCCAGCACAGGTTTAAGGGAACTCACCTTTGTATTGTTACCGGGTGCGCTCAGGCCCGGCCTTGAAGGGGCCTCATCAAATTCATTAACAATAAATGATGCCTCTACCCATCCGCTTTCTGTAATGCCGTCATAAGCCTTTGCGCGCCAGTAATATCGCCTGTTTTCCTCAAGGTCAAGATCAGGGAACCGTTCACTTAATGCCCAGACAGTTATTGTGTCACCCTCAGGGATATCATAATCATCAGCTACAATAGTTATAAATGCCTGATCGGTTGCAAGCTCAAAGTCATATGTTACATCACCAGCAATGGAATCGGAGTTATTGATTGAGATATCAGGTGGATTATCTTTTGTTTCGCTGCCATCAGCAGGCGAGTTGACTCCAGGCGCTGTTGGTGGCGCAGGAATAACTGTAAACCTTACTGTTACAGAATCGGATGCCTCTTCAGGGTCAGTGGCCGTAAAGGTAACATCCTGGGTGCCATACCAGTTAGCCTCTGCCACAGAAATACTTGCTATCCTGCTTTCGGATATAGTAATTTCCAGGTTCTCATCGCTGCCTGTATATGTCCATGTTATCTCAGAATCTGTATTATCTACATCCTCAACATACTCATTCAGGTTAATATCCATGAAGGTCCCGGAGCTTAATATTGCCATGTCTTCAATTTCAGATACTACTGGCGCGTCATTTACATTTACCACTTCAATGCTGAATGGGGGCAGGCTTGCAGTTGTAGAATTATTATCTGTCACGCTTATAATAATGGCTGCTGTTATGCCGACATCATCATTATCAGGTGTACCTGTCAATGCGCCGGAAGATGAATTAAAGGATGCCCAGGCAGGTTTATTTGTAATTTCGAATGTAAGTGTATCTCCCGTATCAGGGTCACTTGCCACAGGAGTAAAATTGTAGGCTGTATCTTCCTGGACACTTGTTGCAGGGCTGCCTCCTATAACAGGGGCATCGTTAACATTATTAACCGTAAGATTGAAGGGTGACAAAGATGCTGTTGCATTACTGCTGTCAGTCACCCTTATTATGATACCTGATGTTGTTCCCACATCTGTATTGGCAGGTGTTCCTGTCAATGCCCCTGTGCCTGTGTTAAAATTCGCCCATAAGGGTTTATTCACTATGCTGAAGGTAAACACATCACCTGCATCAACATCACTTGCCTGAGGTATAAAGCTATATTGCGCGCCCTGATATACTGTTACTGCAGGCACGCCGCCGATAACAGGCGCGTCATTTGTGTTGATTACTTCAATACTGAATGCGGGCATAGATACAGGAGTCGCAATAATATTATCTGTTACACTTATAATTATGCCAGAAGAGGTTCCCACATCCCCATTGGCCGGGGTACCTGACAACATACCTGTGACAGTATTAAATGTAGCCCATACAGGTTTGTTTGTAATACTGAAGACAAGAGGATTCCCATTCGGATCGCTGGCCGTTGGTGTAAAACTGTAGGCGGAATCTTCATTTACTGTTACATCCGGATTTCCATCTATTGTAGGCGGTTCATTTTCACTAACCACTGTCAGATCAAAGGCAGTCAGTGATACAGGTGCTGAATTATTATCTGTCACGCTTATAATAATACCTGTAGTAGCACCGATATCGCTTATTGCAGGTGTACCATATAGTCGCCCTGTAGTTGTATCAAAATCGGCCCATGCAGGCTTATTGGAAATTGTAAACTCAAGGATATCACCAGTATCAACATCACTTGCGGTTGGAGTAAAGGTATACTCCTGGCCCTGCAAAGCAACTACTGCTGGTTCACCGCTTATTACTGGGAGGTCATTAACCGGCTGCACTGTAACAGTAAAACTCTCATCTGCGGTCTTGCCATTGCTTGTTGCCCTGATTACTATATTGGCGTTTCCGTTTTGATCTGGCAGAAACGCAAGTGTAAGCGTATTCTCTAATATGGTTGCTATCACAAGGCCGGGGTTGCTGTTTGAGTTAACTGCCTTTGTTATAAGCCCATCATCATTATCAACGTCTGTAAACACACTGGTCAGATTGATTGTTAAATTAGCTGAATCCTCATCCACAGTTACATCGCTTATGGGGTTTGCAACCGCAGGGGCATCATCAACAGGTGTTACTGTTACTGTAAAACTGTCATCAACTGTTTTCCCATTACTTGTTGCCCTGATCACAATCACGGCGGTACTGTACTGATTAGGCAGAAATGAGAGTGTAAGTGTATTACCCGATATGGTTGCATTTACAAGGCCCTGGTTGCTGTTTGAGTTAACCGCCTTTGTTATAAGCGCATCATCATTA
>JAFGFM010000128.1 GCA_016931115.1 Deltaproteobacteria bacterium
AGTTATATCAGCATCGGATATCCTCAATTCATTTATTAAAGAACAGACCTATACTACCGCGAAGCGGTTTCGTTCAACATGTTATTAGCTGGACGAAACCGTCCCGCTAATAAGGTTAAATCCGTTATTAACTATAAAAGCATAAACCATGCCAAGAAGCCAGAAGCCCAGAGGGCTTTTGACTTCTTTGGCGGTTTTGCCTTGTAGGCAATGCGTATAAATCATCGTCGTTCTCACATCAATATTAAAACTCCGACTCTATTTTAACTTCATTTTACCAATCGCCATTTCAGCCGCATTGACCAGTTGATATGATATCGGTGACGCTGTCAGGGCAGGGTGAGTGCCTGTTTGAAATGTAGCGATTTCATCAGCAGTCATTCTTTGATGAATGCATGCGCTGACGGTATTTATCAACTCGCCACCACTTTTAGCTCCTGTGACCTGTCCCCCTATGAGAATCTGACTTCCTGCCTCAAAAAGCAATTTAACCTTGAGCATATTGGCGCCAGGCATGCATCCCGGATGCCGGTTCATAGCCTCCGATTCTCCCACAACAACATCATAACCCTTTTCGATAGCCTGTGTCCTTGTGAGTCCAGCTGCAGCAAATGCACAGTCACCTAGTACTGTTGAAAACACGCCTATAACACCCATATTTACACGATTGGTAGAAAAAAGATTGGCCCCTGCGACGCGCGCTTCCATAGTCGCGATTGATGCAAGCTTTAGTGCCGTGGGTTTTCCATCGAAAAACGACACCTTTTCAGCGCAATCACCACAGGCGTAAATTGATCTGTCAGATGTCTGCATATAACGATTTACCTGAATGCCTTTTGTTGGACCAATATCAAGACCGGCACTGGCAGCAATTGATGTATTGGCAGAAGCCCCTATACCGAGTATGACCATATCTGCATCAAGCATTTTGCCGCTGCCGAGCTTTACGCCATTGACCATGTCGTTTCCTTCAAAAGAGACCACCTTTTCATCGAGAAGCAGGTTGATATCCTGATCCTTAAGTGTTGCTTCAGCCTTAAGGCAAAATTCCTCGTCATACACGAGCTGAAGGCAGTGTGTTAGCATTTCCACAATGGATATCTTAATATCAGGTCTCCTTTTTTTGCATTCCTCCGCTATCTCAACGCCAATGAATCCGCAGCCGACAATACAGAGATGGTGGGCCTTTTCCAGCGCGTTGATGATGTCCTGCAAATAGGGTACATCTTTCTGTATGGCAAAGATATTTTGTTTTTCTATACCAGGAAGAGGTGGGATAACAGGAATGGAGCCCGTTGCAATAATGAGCCGATCAAATTCCAGGGATTCATTATCAGACAATGTCACTATCTTGGCTTCACGATCAATGGAGACGGCTTCACCAATTTGCGAGGATATGTTGTTTTTTTTAAACATATCATCAGCCGGGATCAAGTTTTTCTCAGGTGTGCCAACCACGCCAAAAGTGTAAGGGATACCGCATGGTATGGGGACCAGTTTTTCCTTTCGGATTACAGTAATGCTCTTATTCGGATAGTGGTAGCGGGCTGTTAATGCCGCGGTCACCCCTGCCGCACTTGCGCCGATAATTAGAATATCTGATCTAGTCATATGCATCTCCTTTTTTTTATGATTATTATAGCTGGAAAATTACTCCAATTAAAGATTGCTATGGTAGTTTTCATATCTTTAACCTAAAAATCGTGGTCCATAAAAATTGAGGTTAGCCCTTTATATTGATTAAATACCAATCTAACCTAAAAGATATAATGGGTCAGGTTTAAAATTAATTGGTTGAAAAGGCAAGGGGAAAAGAGCTGAAGGCTCAAGGCTGAAAGCTGAAAGCTGACAGGGAATAATAGTCTGTAGCTTTTTAGTTGCTTTAGGCATTTAGGTAAGGCAAAAAAAAGGGCAGTACGAAATGCAGCAAAATAGACTATAGACTTCAGGCTGTTAGGCAAAGCAATAAAGCCCCCCTTCGTAGCCAAGTTATGCGGTCAAGAGAGTTGAAAACATTAATCCCATATTTTTTCGTGGCTTTCGCGTGTTTCGCGGTTCATGTTGTCTTATAATCTTCTGGCTTTTTTCCCTCTATTACTTCATTAAAAATCTTATTTTAAAGAGCGCCCTGATGGCTATTCAATATTCATATCAAATCTTTTAATGCGCTTGACAGCATTGTCAGATATATGCTAACAAATCCTGCTGTTTATTGTTGTTTTTACTCATATTTCGGCGTTTTCACCGGATTCAAAGATACGATAACAATTTTATCTTCCTTCACAGGAGTTCCAACATGAACAAGGATGACAATCTGTTTGAAGATGAGATCAAAGAAAGCAGTGATCTACTTGATATAGGCCTTGATGACCTCACGGATGATTTTGAGAGTGAGGCTGTCGGCGAAGAAACGGATGAGGGTGTTATTGATCTCACTGATCTGGTAGAGAAGGGAGATGCAGAGCTTTTCGGGGAAGATGACATATTTAAAGAGGATATTACTCCCACTGATGAACCAGCCGGTTTTCCTGATGATCTAATGGAAAGAGAAACAGAGAAAAAAATTGGGTTTGACGACATGCTTCTGGATGCAGATGTCTCTGCCCCTGCTGATGACCTCGGGTTAAATCTGGGTGAAGATATGCCTGATGAGCTTCTGCCCGATGAAAATCTCACTGACGATTCCGGTACGACACCTTCAGACACAGATATTACAGGTGATCTGTTTGAAAAACTGCTTGATGATACTGAACTTGAAGAAATATCAGATGATACTGACGAATCGCCCGAGGATACAAGGGAATTTAATCTGGAGTCTGAGGATTTTTCCGACCTTGAAAGCGTCCTTAAAGAGGAGGCGATTACAGATAAAACAGGCACTGACAGCCCGGCCCCTGCAAGTGTCCAGGGAAATCTTTTCAGGGATTTTGATACAGGCGGCCCTGCCCCTTTAAAAACAGATGGGATCGATGATGAACAAACTCCCGGGCCTGATATCTTTGGGGGTGATCTTGAAAAAACCATTGCTTCTTCTGACGATGATTCTGACAATGAACCACTCTGGGGAACAGATGCAGATATTAATACTTCAGATGCAGAAACAGAGGGTATCTCAATACTTGAAGAGAGCTCCTCAGATGATGAAAAGATAGAATATTCAGGCATGGATGAAGGGGCTCCTGGCTATGTCCACCTGGATGATATACAGCTTGATGGCAAGGTACTTGACACCATTTTCCCGGATGAGGCTCCTGCAGAAGCTGTTACTGTTGCATCTGCATTCCCTGATTTACCGCAGGCTGAGAGCCAGGATCTGCTCGCACCTGATATAGATCAGCATGAGACAGAGCCATCTGTGGAATCTACTGAATCGGAGATCCTGGCTATTGATGATGCTGAGCCTGAGGATGAGATCCCTGCTGCCCCTGCTCAAATCATGCAGCCGGCAATTTCGGAGGAGCGGATTGAGGAGATAGTAACAAAGGTTGTTGGTGAGGTTGTGGAAAGGGTTGCCCGTGAGGTCTTTGCAGAGGTTGCAGATCGGGTGATTTCAGAGGCCATTGAGGGTTTGAAAAAAAGCCTTGAAGCGGAATCAGTACAGTAAAAATAACTGACTTTATAGTTTTTATAAAGGGGTTGCCGCAGTTGCGACCCCTTTTTTAATCAGTCTTAAGAATTTAGATTACAGGAGTTTTATGATGCCTGAAGAGATAATGGCAAAAGGTTATGAACCAAAGGATGTGGAAGACAAGTGGTATGAATACTGGCTCAAGGAGGAGTTATTTAAGGCTGAAGTCCCTTCTGATAAAAAGCCGTTCTGTATAGTTATACCGCCCCCAAATGTAACAGGCACCCTTCATATGGGCCATGCCCTGAATAATACACTCCAGGACGTTTTATGCCGCTACAAAAAGATGAAGGGGTTTAATGTGCTCTGGCAGCCGGGTACAGATCATGCTGGTATTGCCACACAGAATGTGGTTGAAAAGGAGCTCATGAAAAAGAAGATCAGCCGGCATGATGTTGGAAGAGAAAAATTTATTGAGCTTGTGTGGGAATGGCGTGAAAAATATGGCGGACTCATAATCAACCAGCTCAAAAAGCTTGGCAGCTCCTGTGACTGGAGCAGGGAGCGATTTACAATGGATGAGGGCCTCTCAAGGGCTGTTAAGGAGGTCTTTGTAAGGCTCTATGAAGAGGGTTTAATATACCGCGGTGACTATATAATCAACTGGTGCCCAAGATGTCATACTGCAATTGCAGATATTGAGGTGGAGCATGAGGATAGAGACAGCTTCCTTTACCACCTTAAATACAGGTTTGAAAACAGTGACAAGTATCTTGTTGTTGCCACCACAAGGCCTGAGACACTCCTTGGTGATACTGCGGTTGCGGTAAACCCTGAGGATGAAAGGTACATGAACTTACCCGGTAAATATGTGCTCCTGCCAGTAACAGGTAAGGCCATTCCTGTGATACTGGACAGGTATGTGGACAAGGAGTTTGGTACCGGCGCCCTTAAGGTTACCCCGGCACATGACCCCAATGATTTTAATATAGGTAACAAGCATGGCCTTGAAAGGGTCAAGGTTATTGATGAAGATGGCCGGATGAATGAACTTGCCGGTAAATATAAAGGCATGGACAGGTTTGAATGCCGTGAGGCGATTTTAACTGACCTTGAAAAGGATGGCCTGCTTGAAAAAAAGGAGCCATACAAAAATGCGACAGGCCACTGCTACAGATGTAAGACCATGATCGAGCCGCTTCTTTCCAAACAGTGGTTTGTAAAGACAGAGCCACTTGCAAAAAAGGCCATAGAGGCAGTAGCGAGCGGTAAAACAAGGATACTGCCAAAGACATGGGAGAATGTCTATTTTGACTGGATGAACAATATCCGTGACTGGTGCATATCAAGACAGATATGGTGGGGACATCGCATACCCGCATGGTACTGCGACAAATGCGGTAACATGATAGTGGCAAAGGATGAACCGAAAACATGCCCATCATGCGGTAACACTGAACTCAGGCAGGAGACCGATGTGCTCGACACCTGGTTCAGCTCTGCCCTGTGGCCATTTTCTACCCTGGGCTGGCCTGACAATACAGAGGCATTAAAGATGTTTTATCCCACCTCGGCCCTTGTAACCGGGTTTGATATCCTCTTTTTCTGGGTTGCAAGGATGATGATGATGGGGCTTCATTTTATGGGTGATACACCCTTCTCAGATGTTTATATCCACGCCCTTGTCCGAGACGCAGAGGGCAAAAAGATGAGTAAATCAAAGGGGAATGTGATTGATCCCCTTATAGTAATAGACCAGTATGGGACAGATGCATTTAGATTTACGCTTGCTGCATTTGCCGCACAGGGCAGGGATATAAAGCTCTCTGAAGAGAGGATAGAGGGGTACAGGCATTTTATAAACAAGATATGGAACTCTGCAAGGCTTGTGCTCTCAAACCTCAAGGGGGATGAGAAAGATGGTGCTGATACAGTGCTTTCACTCCCTGACAGGTGGATACTGGCAAGGCTTGGTGAGGTGGGGAGGGATGTATCTATCGCACTTGAGGAATACCGCTACAATGATGCAGCGGGCATAGCCTACCAGTTTGTATGGCATGAGTTCTGTGACTGGTACCTTGAGATGGCAAAGGAGTGGCTTTACAGCGAAGATGAACAATTAAGCCTTTCTGTCAGGTGCACCCTTGTAAAGCTCCTGTCAGGCATCATGAGGATACTTCACCCATTTATGCCGTTTATCACAGAGGAGATATGGCAGAGGCTCCCCGGTACATCAGACAGTATAATGAAGGCAAGTTTTCCTGTGCAGGCGGATTATCCTGTTGATGATGCAGCCATTAAAGAGATGGCCTTTGTTATGGGTGTAATAAACAGCATCAGGAATGTCAGGGGTGAGATGAACATCCATCCATCCAAAAAGGTGGATATACATGTATCCATGCCTGATGATACCCAGAGGAAGGTTATTTCAGCCAACATAAACTACATAAAGAACCTCGCCAGGGTGGAGCACATCAGACTCGAAAAGGAGCTCGTTAAGCCTGATGCATCTGCAACAGCAGTATATGAGGGTAATAATATCCATATCCTGTTAAAGGGGATTATTGATGTTGGCGAGGAAAAGGCCCGTATAAACAAGGAGATAGCAAAGATTAAAAAAGAGATGGATATCTCTGAAAAGAAGCTTTCAAACAGCGGGTTTCTTGCCAATGCCCCTGATGATGTGGTTGTTAAGGTAAAGGAAAAGGTTGCACTGCTTTCAAACCAGCTGAATAAACTTATGGAAAGCCTTGCCTTTTTTGAGGGGATAGATGCTTAAGGATAGTATTCAGATTGACCGGATTATAAAAAATGCCCTTGAAGAAGACCTTGGGCCAGGTGACCTCACAACAGATGCCATAATAGGGCCGGATATTATTGGCAAGGCAGTGCTTGAGGCAAGAGAGGATATCATTTTAGCCGGGCTCCATGTCTTTATGAGGGTGTTTACTATCCTTGACCCGAAAGTCACATTTGAGACATTTTATAATGACGGGGAGAGTGTCCCAGCCGGAAAGGTAGTCTGTGCCATAAAAGGAGGCATGGCCTCCATCCTGAAGGCAGAACGAACCGCCCTTAACCTTATTCAGAGGATGAGCGGTATTGCCACCATTACCAGCCATTATGTTGAAAAGGCTGCATCCGGCACGGTAAAGATACTGGATACAAGAAAGACTGCACCTGGCTTAAGGATGCTTGATAAATATGCCGTGCCGCTGGGCGGGGGGTATAACCACCGTTTTGGCCTGTATGATGCGATACTTATCAAGGATAACCACATTGCCGTTGCTGGCGGCATCAGGAAGGCAATAGAGGCAGCCAGAAGAAAGACCCCTCATGGTATAAAAATAGAGGTTGAGGTCGAAGACTTAAAGGGTGTCAATGAGGCCCTTGAGGCAAGGGCCGATATTATTCTTCTTGATAATATGCCGCCGGATCAATTGAAAAAGGCGGTTAAACTGGTTGCAGGAAGGGCGCTTCTTGAGGCATCAGGCGGGATAACTATCGAGAATATCAAAGAGATTGCAGCTACAGGGGTGGATAGGATCTCTGTGGGTGCGCTCACTCACTCCGTAAGGGCAATGGACCTTGGACTGGAAATATCCAGACTGTAAACCTTCAATCTTACTCAAAAAATTGTTAGCATCAGGCAAGATTTTGCTTGATTCATTTCCTTTCTACCTGTATTTATATGAGGTTATTTCAGGGGGGTGTTCGTAACTGATTATGCCCTGATACGGTAAAGGTTATTTGACATTTTACCCGGAGATAATACTAAATTTATGACGCTATACAGGATAAACAATGAAAGGAGAATTTAATATGAAGTTAGATCCAACCAAGCTTGCTGATTGGCAGATCGCCCAGGAAGCAGAAAAGACTATGAAGACCGTGTACGAGGTCGGCGAGACATTCGGACTCATAAAAGAGGAGCTTCTCCCCTATGGCCATTATTTTGGCAAAATAGATTACAGGGCAGTGCTTGACAGGACCAAAGACAAGCCGGACGGCAAATATATAGATGTTACAGCTGTTACCCCCACACCACTGGGAGAAGGCAAATCAACATCAACAATGGGCCTTGTTCAGGGTCTTGGCAAAAGGGGCAAAAGGGCATCAGCGGCTGTACGTCAGCCATCAGGCGGCCCAACAATGAACATTAAAGGTTCTGCGGCTGGCGGCGGTCTGGCACAGTGTATTCCTCTTACAGAGTTTTCACTCGGGTTTACCGGCGATATCAATGCCATCATGAATGCGCACAACCTTGCAATGGTAGCCCTTACATCACGTCTTCAGCATGAAAGAAACTATAATGATGAACAGCTTTTAAGGCTCTCGAAGATGCCCAGGCTGGACATTGACCCGACCAAGGTATCAATGGGATGGGTTATTGACTACTGCTGCCAGGCATTGAGGAATATCATTATTGGTATTGAGGGAAGCGGCAATTCAGACGGCTTTATGATGAAGTCAAAATTTGCAATAGCTGTTTCATCAGAGGTTATGGCCATTCTTGCTGTTGCCAAAGATCTTAAAGACATGCGCGAACGTATGGGAAAGATAGTTGTTGCCTATGACAAGAAGGGTAAACCCATAACCACAGAAATGCTTGAGGTTGCCGGCGCAATGACAGCATGGATGGTAGGCGCACTTAACCCGAACATCATGCAGACCCTTGAAGGTCAGCCGGTTCTGGTTCATGCAGGCCCCTTTGCCAATATAGCTATCGGCCAGAGCTCAATCATAGCTGACCAGGTAGGCCTTAAACTTTCTGAATACCATGTAACAGAGTCAGGTTTTGGCGCTGATATAGGTTTTGAAAAGTTCTGGAACCTTAAATGCCGTTACAGCGGTATGAAACCGGATGCAGCGGTTGTTGTTACCACCATCAGGGCACTCAAGTGTCATGGCGGCGCACCTGTTCCGGTCCCCGGAAAACCAATGCCCACAGAGTACACAAGTGAGAACGTAGGATGGGTTGAAAAGGGCTGTGGGAACCTCCTGCACCATGTTAACAACGTAAGAAAGGCCGGCATCAGCCCGGTTGTATGTATCAATTCATTCTACACAGACACCAAAGATGAGATCAAAAAGGTGCGTGAACTGGCAGAGGCTGCGGGCGCCAGGGTTGCAGTATCAGAACACTGGCTCAAGGGCGGCGACGGCGCGCTTGAATTTGCCGATGCGGTTATTGATGCATGTAACGAAAAGACAGAATTCAAGTTCCTCTATGAGCTTGATATGCCGATTAAAGACAGGATCGAAAAGATCGCTACAGAGATCTACGGCGCTGACGGCGTTGATTATACAAATGATGCCGCTGCACAACTTAAGAAGATCCAGGCTGACCCCGAGCTTTCAACACTCGGTCTCTGCATGGTTAAGACACACCTGTCACTCTCTGACAACCCCAATATCAAGGGCGTACCAAAGGGCTGGAGACTCACCATCCGTGAAGTCCTCACCTATGGCGGCGCAGGGTTCATAGTGCCTGTTTCCGGATCAATTACACTCATGCCCGGAACAAGCTCAAACCCAGCTTTCAAGCGCGTTGATGTTGATACAGCAACAGGCAAGGTACAGGGCGTATTCTAAAACCTTTCAGCATTAACAAGCTGAAAAATAAGTAAAAATATAAGGCTATCCCGGTAAAGCACCGGGATGGCCTTTTTGTTTTAGGCTTGAACCTTGAACCCTGAACCTTAAACCTTGAATTTCTTGAATCTTCAATCTTGAATTTTGAATCTTAAATCTTGAATCTATTTTACTCCTTGGGATGTTTACAGGTTGACATAAGAGATGGTAATTCATATAGTTATGCCTTCGGACATGATTTCTTTTCAATATTTGATCTCAAAATAAGACTCTGTAATCTAAATAAGTGGCCAATTTTCTTTGAGGCATCTATGTCTGAAATTTTGTCACAGGAAGTAACCCATTTACTTATAGCATGGCGAGAGGGTGAAAAGGATGCCCTTGATAGGCTGATCCCCCTGGTCTATGAAGAGCTTCGTCACCTCGCGCATAATTATATGCGCGGTGAGAGAAAATGCCATACCTTACAGACAACAGCGCTTGTCAATGAAGCATATCTGAGACTCCTTGACTGCAGCAGAGTGAACTGGCAGAACCGTGCCCATTTTCTAGCCATTACCGCTCAACTTATGAGGCGTATCCTGGTTGATTATGCACGTTCAAAACGCTCTTATAAACGCGGTGGTGCAGCAGAGCGGATTTCACTTGATGAATTTAAACTGGTTTCCAAGAATCCTGATCCTGATCTGATTGAGATAGATGAGGCGCTTGAATCTCTTAAACAGGTTGATGAGCGCAAGTGCCAGGTAGTGGAGCTGAGGTTCTTTGGCGGCATGACCGCCGAGGAGACTGCGGAGGTTCTGGATATCTCCCCTGATACAGTACTGCGTGACTGGAAGTTCTCAAGGGCATGGCTGGCAAGGGAATTAAAGAAGTGATTCAAGATTCAAAATTCAAAATTGGTATTGCTACGTCTTTCTTAATCTTGAATGTTGAATGTTGAATTTTGAATGAGATTTAATTATGACCGATCAATGGAAACAGATATCCGCTCTTTATGATGCCGCTCTCAGGCTTCCTGAGAATGAACGTGCTGACTATCTAAAGGAACATGCAACTGATGAAGGTGTGCGTCTTGAGGTGGAATCGCTTCTTGCGCATGAACAATCGGGGGAGCAATTACTTGAATCACCAGCAATGGAGGTCGCAGCAAAAATTATGGCAGAACAGACCCCTGTTTTAAACATTGGAGAGACCCTTGGACATTACAGGATCATCTCCCTGCTCGGCAAAGGCGGAATGGGAGAGGTGTATCAGGCTAAGGATATAAAACTCGGGCGGGATGTGGCAATAAAAACCCTGTCTGATGAGTTTATCTGGGATATAGACCGTGTTGAGCGCTTCCGGCGCGAGGCAAAAGCGCTGGCAGCCCTGAACCACCCGAATATCACCACAATTTATGATATCTATAATTTAGATGGTGTGGAATTTATCGTCATGGAGTATGTGGAGGGCCGCACCCTCAACAGGCTTATTGACTCATCCGGGCTCCCTTTAGAAAAAGTACTGGACTACGCCGCCCAGATCACTAGCGCCCTGGGCGCAGCACACGGGGCAGGGGTCATCCATCGTGATCTGAAGCCGGCCAATATCATGGTGACAGACAAGGGGATCGTTAAGGTGGTGGATTTCGGTCTCTCCAGGCTGCTGGAAAAAGATCACGGATGTCCTTCAGCAGCGACACAAACAGCTCCTGAATTAACCAGACAGGGCATAATCCTCGGGACTGCCGCCTATATGTCACCAGAGCAGGCAGAGGGTAAACCGGTTGATGCGCGCTCGGACATTTTTTCATTCGGTTCTGTTCTTTTTGAGATGCTGACCGGTCAGCGCGCATTTAAGGGCGAGTCATTTATCTCGACGGCAAGCTCAATCCTGCGCGAAATACCGGCCTCTATCAGGAAGTTGCGGAAAGATGCACCGGTTCCTCTTGAGAAAATCGTCAACCGGTGTCTTGAAAAAAAGCGAGAGGCAAGGTATGGCTCAGGCAGCGAGGTCTGGAAAGAACTTACCGCGGTTCAATCACAACTCGCAATGCGTAAAGTAGGATTTGTCCAGATAGTGCGAAGGCCGCAGTTTATAATAACCGTGCTAACTCTGCTGGTTATTATCGCAGTAATGATTGGCTGGTACAGGGTACATAGTTCCCGCGTCCTTAATGCTCACACAGTAGTCATGCCTGAAATAAAGCGTCTTGTTGAAGCCCAGCAATCCTGCGCTGCATTCCAGCTTATCAAGCAGGTGGAACGTTACCTAAAGAGTGACCCCGAGTTTGAATACGTGCGACAGAATGCCACGATAAAAAAATCAATATACACCGATCCGCCTGGAGCGGATTTTTACGTGAGGGACTATGTCGGCGACAAACCCGAATGGATGCATTTGGGTCAAACCCCGCTGGAATCGGTCGAGATTCCGATTTCAACTGGTACCGGTCGTTTTGTCTACAGGGTCACAAAACCGGGTTTTGTCGAAATGGAAGGCACGCTTAGCTCCGGCGATCCATTTCGGGGTACGCTCATTCCAACAGAAGCGGCCCAACCAGGCATGATCCTGGTGCCTGATCAACCGGCGGGTATG
>JAFGFM010000129.1 GCA_016931115.1 Deltaproteobacteria bacterium
ACAGAGGAGATAATAGCCGGGCTTTCAAAACACCCTGATCTATTTGTTACGGCCCGAAACTCATCATTTTATTACAAAGGCAAACCGTTGAAGGTCCAGGAGGTAAGCAAAGAGCTGGGTGTGCGTTATGTGCTTGATGGCAGTGTCAGGCAGGATGGCGACAAGGTGAGGATCTCAGCCAAGCTGATCGATGCGGAGCAGGGGTATAATATCTGGACAGAGACTTATGACCGTGAAAAAAAGGATATATTTGCACTCCAGTCCGAAATGATGTGGCATATTTT
Organism: Deltaproteobacteria bacterium; assembly: GCA_016931115.1. GTDB lineage: Bacteria > Desulfobacterota > DSM-4660 > Desulfatiglandales > HGW-15 > JAAZBV01. The sequence continues at coordinate 285 of JAFGFM010000129.1, forward strand.
AAGGGAGGTGCGTACAAGGCTGCTTGACAGAGGCCGCGTTCCTGACTTTCTGCCTGAAAAGAAAGACAGCATAGAGTATACAGAGACATACTATATCCTCTACCGTTGTTATAAAGAAAGAACCCCTGACATGCTGAATACTGCAAAGGAGCTGGCTGATAAACTTATAGAAATAGCGCCTGACCCCTGGGTCTATTACATGAGGGGCTCTATTCTTATAGCACTTGCAGGGCCTCCCAACAGTAAGGTAGCCGAATATCTTGATGAGGCTGAAAAGGATGCTAAAGCGGTAGAAAGCCTTGATAAGGGGGCAAGTCTTGCTATTTTGGGGCAGCTGTATCTGGCGAAGTATGAACGTGAAAAGGCATTGGAACATCATGAAAAGGCATTGGAATATCTTGAAAAGGCATTGGAGTATTATCAAAAATGGGCAGAGATATCCCCCGATTCAAAGAATGCCCACTTTGGCCTGGGCTTTACCCTTTTGCTTTGGCAGCGTTATGATGAGTCAGCAAAACATTATAAGATCGGGACCGATTTAGACCCCCGGTCTGAGATCCAGAATTATGTATTTATGGGCATCTCCTATTCAAGCCCATCGCCAACCGGTTTTTCAAACGTGGTAGAGGCAAAGAGGGAACTTGAAATGGCTTCAATGCCGCCGAACCAGAATAATTTCCTTGCACATCTGTATCTTACCCTTATCTATACCTATGAGGATCAGATGGAAAGGGCGCGCAGCCATGCAAAAGAGATACTCAGGATATATCCCTATTTCTCAACTGAGGCATACGCATACAGGTTATGGTTACCCATGGACGAGGAGACAATCAAATTTCATAAGGAATTATTAAAAAAGGCAGGCATACCTGAAAAGAGCAGCTTTAATCCTTTTGAATAAAAAAGGCGCAGGTCAGGGGTTCAGCCTCTGATCTGCCTCCCTGAAGCGTTCGGCAAGGGTGCGTATAAAAGGGCTGAGCCATGAACCGGTATCCAGCTCCTCCTTGAAGTACTGGCTTTTCACCACCGCAACTGTCACGTTGTCAACGGCCTCAACGCTCGCTGACCTGGGTTTTTCTGTCAATATGGCTGTTTCACCAAATACATCACCAGACCCCATGATGCGTAGTTCAACCTTTTCGCCATTGATGGTCTTAAAGGCGCGGCATTTACCGGATCTTATGATATATGCCTCATGTCCAATATCCCCTTCACGCACAATAAGGGTGCCGGGCCTGTATGTGTGGCCTGGAAACCTCTCGCTCCCCTCCAGAAAATTCTCAAGGTCGTTCTTGAGCTCTTCCACTGACTGGTAACGATCCGCCGGCTCTTTGCTCATAGCCTTCATAGTAATCCTGATAAGCCCTAATGGCAGCGGGAAATCCACCCTCTCATCAGGGGGCGATATCTCGCATATCCTTGCATTTATAACCATGTCCCTTAGTGAATCTCCAGGTATTGGGCGTAATCCTGTCAGGATCTCATACAGGGTCGCGCCTATGGAAAAGACGTCGCTCCGCTCATCAATGCTGTCCAGATCTCCCCTTGCCTGTTCGGGAGACATGTAACAGGGTGTGCCAAATATGTTCCCCTGCACCTCTTCACGCATGCTGAACTGCTTGCGCTTTTTGATCTCCGGCAGCTCCATTTTTGCGATGTCTGACACCCCCCCCTTTTTGATACGAGCAATACCCCAGTCCATGAGATATACCTGGCCAAAACTTCCGACCATTATATTGTCAGGTTTGATGTCACGGTGTATAACACCTTTACTGTGGGCATATGACACAGCATCGCAAACCTTTATCATTATCTGTATCAGGTGGAATATGTCTTTATCTGTCCTCTGGGAAAGATCCTTTTCATTGATCAGTTCATAGAGCACCTTGCCGCGCACCTTTTTCATGGTGAAAAAGAGCCTCTCTTTTTTATCAAGTCCCAGCTCATATATGGGTATGATATTGGGATGATCCAGCTGTGCGGTAATCTGCGCCTCGACCACCATGCGGCTCAGTTCATAATCATCCTTAATCTTCTCATCCCTGGTAATCTTCATGGCAATTTGTCGCATAAGATTTGTGTCTATGGCATTCATTAGAAGGGACATGCCCCCTTCCTGAAACTTTTCACCTGTGATAAGCCGTTTTTCAGTCTTGTTTTCAGGCCTTCTCGGGTCTATAAATACAATATCTTCTGACATAATTACCTTAAAACTTCCTGTTATAAAAAAAACCTGATTAAGAAACCGGGTCATGAATAATTTTTATTTATGGCCGGCAGGGTTGTTACCTGTTTTATGGACTATAAAAAATCAGAAATATCATGTCAAACTAAATTGAGACGTTGAGATGGGAGTTGATACTGTCTCAGGCGATAATTAACTCCGGCATTCAATAAGCTGCAGCCATTCTTTTGAGTCAGGTATAAAAACCTATCAATATACACCCATAATAATCTTTGCAAAGAAATGAAAATAGTTTTGGAAATTACCATACAAGAAAACAATTTTGACATATTGTAAGGTAATCGGCGTATTAATTGGCAATAAAAGGTGTTCTAAAAGAAGAGCTGGATAATTCCATCAGGATGAAGGAACGATATGAAAAGGAACTGGAAAAGCTACCAGTCGGAAGCCTTATCAAAAAAAAGATAAAAGGCCATGAGTATTATTACATAGTGCTCAGAGAAAATGGCAATGTAAAGTTTGAATATAAAGGCAGGGATGTACCGGATAAATTAAAAGATGAATATTCAAGATTGAAGGAATTGAGGAAAAAGTACCGGAACAATATTTCGCAGTTAAAAAAACAGATAAAGTTTTTAAATGGTGCATTACGTGGAAAAGAATCAATCTGATCTATTTCTGGAGGTCCTGAGACGTCTTGATAAGGCTGGGATATTATCAAAGATAATACTCATTGGCAGCTGGTGTCTTATACAGGCATTATTATTCCAAGGAAAGTAACCTGACAACATTGAGCCCAGGGACATTGACTTTCTAGTCTCAAGAGATTTGAAGGTAAAAGATAAGGTTGATTTACCAAAATTGCTGGAGGACATTGGATTTATAGAAGATTACAAGTTTTCACAGGGCTATGTAAGGCTCATGCATCCTGAATTGATAATGGAGTTTTTTGATATCAGATGGGAAAATGAAGACATGCATAAAAGTCTCACATAATTCACACATAGACTTGATACACAAAAAAAAGGGATTAAGCCGAAACGGTTAATCCCTTCAATTTATAGTCATTTATGGTGCGCCCAGCAAGATTCGAACTTGCGACCTGCGGATTCGTAGTCCGTCACTCTATCCATCTGAGCTATGGGCGCACAGAGAAAAAGATTTTTAGCACATTGGTTATCAATTTTCAATGATCAATTATCAATTATCATTCAAAAAAAATATACCAATAAAAAAAGGCCAGGCAACTTCTGGTTGCATGGCCTTTTATAGGTACTAAAAGTAATTACTTTGCTTTTTTAAGGACTATTGGAGGCATATCTCCCATTGCAGGTCCACCAGCTGGTGCGCCTTCGGGTGGAGCGGGCATATCCATCTTCATTTCAATGGTGTCGCCTTTTACTTCGCCCTTAAATACCATTGGCTGACCCATACCGAAATCAAGAGCAAAAGAAAATTTGTTGCCATCGATCTTGCCATCTTTGATGGCCAGGTCGTTTCCGTCCATGCCCTTTGTGTTTCCTGTCAGTGTGCTGCCATCGGCCTTGAATGTATAGTTGATCTTCATGGGCTCGCCCCCGCCCATTCCTGCAACCTCTCCCTGCCAGTTGCCATCGATGTCAGCTGCAAAGGTCATCCCTGCTACAAGCATAAACAATACTGAAAAAATAAAAGCTCTCATTTACGTTCCTCCTCTTTGGTTTTTTAATTTAATAAAAAAGAAATGCCATGTTGGGGCCAAGCATAGAGTCGATATCATCCTGTGTCAAGAAGAAAATAAAATGCGGAAATTCAGCACTTATGGTCATAATATTTTAAAAAAGCGGTTTTATGTGCAATATACCCTGAATCAAGGCTTAAATTGTCCATGTTAATGGATTTAGACTAACTTTCTTCGATTTCTTCCTGCTCATTTTCATCATCTTCAGGGTATTTACTTCCTAAAAGCTCAAGGTATGTATCTTCAAGCTCCTTCATCTCCCTCAGAATATCCATTGCGTGCCTTGTGCCCACCTCTGCTGCCTTTTCAGAGTCCCTCTGCTTGAATGCCTCAAGTATTTTGTCATGGTCACCATCATTGTGGATAATGGTGGTTACAGGTTTCATGGTCCTTATAAAGCTCTCTGTAAAGTCCATGATATTCTCCATGATAATGGAATATATCGGGTTTCCGCATGCACGGCCCACAAACCTGTGGAACAGGGCATAAAGGTTGTCAAGTTTGTCATGCTCCTTTATAACGGCATAAGAGGCCAATAGATCCTGCATCTCTTTTAACATTTTAGGCGTTGCATTCTGAGCCGTAAGCCTGCATACCTCAGGCTCAAGAAGTAGCCTTGCCCTGGCAAGATGATCTACCTTTACCCTCCTGTATCGGATAAGGTCTGCAAAGTCCTCCATGAAGGGCAATTGGTACAGCTCGCGCACAAATGCGCCGCCTGTTATACCCCTTCTTATCTCAAGAAAACCGCGTGATTGAAGCACCCTGATCCCTTCCCTTATTACAGGCCTGCTAACGCCTAACATCCTTGCAAGCTCGGTCTCACTTGGAAGCGCCTCCCCTGTTTTGTATTTACCCGAGAGGATGGCCTTTTTTATCTCATTTACCACATCCTCATAGAGGTTTGTGGCACGCTTTATCTTTTTAAATCCCTGCAATTTCCTTCTCCCTGCACAGAAAACTGGAGACAAAAACAGGAAAGAGAAAAAAGACCATTAACACCTCTTTTCTATTTCCTCTATTCTCTTTTCTGGTCTTTTTCTATTCTCTTTTCCAGCTTTATATTTTCAATAGTTTGTGTTGTTTCAATGCCTTTCTTTATATCATGATTTAAAGCCCCTTTTCCACATCTTTTTGTTGCCGGAATTCTTTATATTTTTTTTTAGATGTGTTAAGGCTTTGTTTTAATGTGGAGGTAAACGTGAAAGGATATTCCCGGATCATCCCTGCTTTTCTGTTATTCATAACCCTGCTGTTCCCATCCCTTGCAGGTGCAAAGAACATCACCCTGAGATTTTCTGACCAGAACTCCAAAACAGGGTGGGGCCCTATTCATGCATTAAGCCCCTGGGTCGAAATGGTTGAAGAGGCGGTAAGAAAAAATACAAGTCATGAATTGAAAATTATTATTTTCCCGAATCAGACCCTGGCAAAGGGCAAGGATAACTGGAATGCTGTCAGGACAGGCATTGCTGACATGGGCTGGTGTTTTCACGGATACTGGCCTGGTATGACCCCCCTTGCAGATGTAATAAGCCTGCCTGCACTGCCCTTTACCACAGGTGAAAAGGGAAGTGAAACACTCTGGCGGCTCTATGAAAAGTTTCCTGAGATCAAAAATCAGTTTCATGACAACCACATACTGCTGCTTTATACCACAGAGCCATATTCACTCATAACCACCAGAAAACAGGTAAAGAGTCTTGGGGATTTAAGCGGCCTGAAGATCAGGACTACAGGCGGCCCGCCAACAGACCAGATGAAGGCGCTTGGCGGTATTCCAATGTCCATACCCATGCCGGACGTATACCTGGCCCTTAAGCAGGGGGTGATTGATGGCATGGGTGTTTCATGGGAGGCGGTTCACTCATTCAGGCTGTATGAGGTGGCAGACCACTATACTCAGACACCATTTCCCGCGGTCTATTTTTCCATAGCAGTAAATATTAAAAAATGGGATTCACTACCGGATGATGTTAAAAAGGCCATTACCTCGGTAAGTGGTGTAGAGGGTGCAAGGTTATGGGGTAAAAAATATGATATGGCAAAAGAGGGTGTTTATGAACTGGCCCGCAAAGAGGGTAAAAATATTAACTCTGTTACTCTTTCCGCTGATGAAATGAACAGGTGGCTTGAGACCGGTGGTAAACCATTATGGGATGAATGGGTAAAAAAGATGGAAAAGGAAGGGTATAAAAATGCCCGTGAGATACTGGATACAACCCTGAACTATTTGCAGGAATAAAATCAGGAAAGATGAACGTCGAACATTAAACATCGAACTTTCAACTTCCAATCTTAATACAATAAAGAGGTTATATTATTGCGTCTGAGGCACAATAATCAGTTATTGGTTTTTTTTAAATAATTCGATGTTGGACATTAAACGTTGGATGTTCATCTTTTTAAGGTGAAAAAGGGATGCAGGTCATCAACCTGATAAACAAATTTAATACTCTTCTGGTTCTTATCCTGAGGCATATTGCCATATGGATACTTGCTGCCATGATGTTTCTTACTGCAGCTGATGTTTGCCTCAGGTATATTTTTAACAGCCCTGTCTCAGGGAGCTTTGAGCTTATAGAATACATGATGGCCCTTGCTGTGCCCTTCAGTATAGTATTTTGTGCAAAGGAGGGCGCCCATGTACAGGTGGATATCCTTCTTGATCATACTGGGAAAAGGTTCAGGTCATTTATCCGCTTTGCAGGTAACATTATCTCTTTGCTTCTTTTCAGCATTATTGCATGGCAGTCATGCATATATGTTACTGAAGAGCATGCATCAAAACTGACATCCTCAGTCCTTTATATCCCTGTTTACCCCTTTATAGGCGCCCTTGCAGCAGCCTTTATTATCCTGAGCCTGTTAACCCTTGCTGAGATCATCTATTACCTTACAGGGAAGGGAAAATGGAGCCGATAGCAATTGGCATCATAGGGGTAATTATCCTTATTATACTGCTCTTTTCAGGGCTACCAATAGGTGTGGGCATGGCACTCGTTGGTGTTCTGGGTTTTGCATATCTAACTGATATGGATGCGGCCCTTGGTATCCTGCGCACTGTCCCATATGCCACCTTTGCAAGCAACAGCTTAAGTGTAATACCTCTCTTCATACTTATGGGTGCCTTTGCCATGTCATCAGGCATGAGCGAGGCCCTTTTCAGGGCGGTCTACAGGTGGCTTGGACACATGAAGGGGGGTGTGGCCCAGGCCACTATTGCGGCATGCGCATGCTTTGCAGCCATAAGCGGTTCCAGCCTTGCCACAGCAGTAACCCTCGGTTCTGTTGCCCTCCCTGAGATGCGCAAATACAGGTATGATGACGCCCTTGCTACAGGCGCTGTGGCTGCGGGCGGGAGCATGGGCATACTTATACCACCCAGTGTGATACTCATCATATACGGTATAATAACAGAGCAGTCCATTGGCAAACTGTTTCTGGCAGGGTTTATACCGGGCATGATGGAGATGGTTTTTTATATGATAACTGTGTGGCTGCTAACCACCATAAAACCTGAACTCGGGCCAAAGGGGCCTAAGGCAGGTTTCAAGGAGAAGATGAATGCCCTGGGTCATACATGGGATGTAATACTTCTCTTTATTGTGGTGATAGGCGGCATCTATGCAGGGGTTTTTACCCCGACAGAGGCGGCAGGGATAGGGGCATTCGGGACATTCTTTATTGCCCTTGTAAGAAAAAGGCTCACATGGGGGGTATTTAAAGAGAGCCTTTCAACCACCCTTGTTACCACCGGGATGCTGTTTCTTATAATGATGGGGGCAATGATCTTTGGATATTTTCTATCTGTCTCACAACTCCCCACTGAAATGGCCGCCTTTGTTGGCGGGTTGTCGGTGAACAGATACATCATACTTGCAGTTATCCTCATCATTGTGCTGATGCTGGGCTGCATCATGGATTCAATGGCCATTGTGCTCCTTACAATACCGGTATTTTACCCCCTTGTCATTGATCTGGGGTTTAACCCCATATGGTTCGGGATACTGGTGGTAAGGGTAACCGAGATGGGCATGATAACACCCCCTGTAGGGATGAATGTATTTGTAATAAAGGGCATATCAGATGTACCGATAGGTACTATCTTCAGGGGGATCATGCCGTTTTTGATGGCGGATACCCTGCAGGTTATCCTCCTGATATTGTTTCCGCAGATTGTACTGTTTATACCGAATCTTATGTCATAAAAATTTAAGGGGCTTAAAATGCAGGCAAAACCGATTGGAATGGTTAAAGAGATTGTTCAGACAGCAGGGTTAAGGGTTTCATGCTCCTATGATGACCTGATATTTACAGAGGATAATTCATTGATTTTGCAGTTTGACAAAAAGGATAAAAAGAGGCTCAGGTTTTATATCAACAGTGCCTGTGAGTCCCCTTCTTCTGACAAGCTTGAAAAAAGGCTTGGTGATGCGGCTCAAGAGGCTGGTTACACAGTTACAAAAAGCGGTGAATTCGAGATAGAAAAGAAAAAGGGTTCGGAGGAGACTGAGATCAGGCTCCTTCCCTATTAGCGTATTTACAGGATCGGCAAGGGATAATAATAAAAAATGATTGAACTTTCAGATGATGATAAAAAAAAGAAGACTGCGGTTCTCTTTTCTGTTCAGACCCAGGGTGTTACAGATGAGGAGAACAGCTCTTCCCTCATAGAGCTAAGGCGTCTTGTTAAAACCCTTGGTCTGAAGGTTGCAGGCACAGTTACCCAGCGGCGGACCAAACCTGACCCTGGCGTGCTGCTTGGTCCTGGAAAGCTTAAGGAGCTTGCAGGCTACACAGGGGGCACAGGGATAGTTGAAGGGTTCAGCAGTAAATCAGGCAATGAAGAATATGAAGAGATGGAAGAAGATATTTCTGAAGATGCCTACAACGATGATGCAACCAATACCAGTTGTGCAGAAGAGGATGTTAAGGCCGGTGTTGTTGTATATGATGGTGAAATAACACCGAGGCAGCTGAGGAGCCTTGAAAAGGCCACAGGCGTTGAGGTGCTTGACCGCACAGGTGTAATCCTTGATATCTTCAGCCGCCATGCAAAGAGCCGTGAGGCAATGATACAGGTGGAGATAGCCAAGCTTGCCTATCTGGCACCAAGGCTAAGGGCCTCCCATATTGGTGGTGATAGGCAGGGTGCTGGTATCGGGACAAGAGGGGCAGGGGAGACCGCGCACGAACTGGACAAACGCCGTATACGTGACCGCATATCAGAGCTGAAGGCGCGCCTTGTTGAGATCCGAAAGGAGCAGGAGAGGCGTCGCGACCGCAGAAAAGAGACCTGTCAGGTATCCCTTGTGGGTTATACCAATGCAGGCAAGTCCTCCATCATGCGAAAACTCACAGGGAGCGATGTGCTGGTAGAGGATAAACTCTTTGCCACCCTTGACACCCGCATAAAGACCATGCAGCCTGAGGGCTTTCCGCCGGTGCTGGTATCTGATTCGGTCGGTTTTATAAAGAAACTGCCACATGACCTGGTTGCCTCTTTCCAGTCAACCCTTGACGAAGCTCTTGCAGCCTCATTGCTTTTGTATGTGGTTGATGTGGCTGATCCAGCATTCAGGTCACAGCTTGCTGTTACAAGGGAGGTTATAAAAGAGATCGGTGGTGAAAAGATTCCCGGGATACTTATCATGAATAAGTCAGACAAACTCACGGAAACAGAGCTTGAAACCCTGCGGTGTGAATTCCAGGACGGGGTATTCATGTCTGCCCATAACATGGATGATATCGCGGCTTTAAGAGGGAAAATTTATGATTTTTTTGAGGCAGGCATGGTCAAAGAAAAAATAGTTATCCCCTATGAGAAAGGGAACATCCTTGGTCAGTTAAGAACTCGGGCGGAGATCATTAATGAGTCATACAATGATAAAGGCACTGAGATAATTTTTAAGACCTTCCCTGATACGCTGGCCTGGTTAAAGAAAAATTTATGAAACAGGGCAGACCAGGAATTTCACCCTGGATGAAATTGCTCTTCATGTGTAAAAAATGATAGAAACAAACTTGATGCTTCTAGCAATTATTATAATTACAGGAATCATAGCCCAGTGGCTGGCCTGGCGCATAAGGTTACCCGCTATCCTGCCATTGCTGCTGGCTGGGATATTGATTGGCCCGGTGTTGAAGGTTATAGAGCCTGAAGCCCTTTTCGGGCCGGTTCTTCTGCCTTTTATATCCTTCACTGTAGCACTGATCCTTTTTGAAGGTGGACTGGGGTTAAAACTCAGGGACCTTTTGGGTATAGGGGCTGTCTTTAACAGGCTTATCACTATCGGGGCTGCAACAACATTTCTTCTGAGCTTTGCCGGCGCATATTTTATTCTTGATTTGAGTCCACAAATCTCAGCATTATTGAGCGCAATCCTGATTGTAACCGGCCCCACGGTCATCCTCCCTATCGTGCGTCAGATCAGGCTGAAGCCGGATCTTAGTTCTCTGCTCAAATGGGAAGGGATAGTGATTGACCCTATTGGCGCTATTGTAGCTGTTATCACCTACGAGGTGATTCAGGTCAGCCAGGTGGGGGATGCTACTTCTGTAGTGTTGACCGGTTTTGTAAAGATTATGCTGGTTGGTGGGTCTATTGGTTTTTCGATGGCGTTTCTTCTTGCAGGTCTGATTCGTTCAAGGCAGATACCAGATTTTTTACATATCCCTGTGACCATGGCGCTGGTTATCGGATCTTATACAGCCTCAAATATGTTGCAGGCCGAGAGCGGGTTGCTGGCTGTAACATTGATGGGAATAGTTCTTGCCAATCAGAAAATGGTGCCTATCAAACATATACTTGAATTCAAAGAAAACCTGGGTGTCCTGCTGCTGTCATTGTTGTTTATCGTTCTTGCGGCCCGCCTCAGGCTGGAAGAGCTTGTTTCGGTCCAATGGAGGAGTTTTCTGTTTTTCGGGTTGTTGATCCTGGTAGTGCGTCCAGTGGCGATTCTCCTCTCTACCGCAGGCACAAAACTTAACTGGCGCGAGCGAGGGTTCCTCATATGGATGGCTCCCCGGGGTATAGTAGCCGCATCAGTAGCAGTAATCTTTCAGGAGAAGACACAACAGCTGGGCATTGCCGACAGTGAGAGGCTTGTCCCCCTGGTCTTCTGGGTGATTATTTTAACTGTCCTGCTGTACGGGTTTTCCGCCCTGCCGCTGGCCAGAAAACTGGGTTTGACCCGTACACGCCTGAATGGAGTTCTTATTGTGGGTGCACATGCATGGGCAAGGCGACTTGCAAAAGGCCTGCAGGAGCTATCTATTCCTGTGCTGATGGTTGATACCAATATCCAGAATACCATTTTTGCACAACAGGATGGCATACCTGTGTATGCTGGAGATATCCTCTCTGACGAGTTGCTTGAAGATGAAAAGCTTATGAAAGAGATGGGGCAGTTGCTGGCCCTGACCTCAAACGATGCGGTGAATACCCTTGCAATGCAGAGATACAGGGAATTATTCGGCGCCCATGCATATCAGCTGGCCCTGAGTGGTGGAAAGATGTCGAAAACTTTACAGGGAGAGATAGCCTTTGGAGAGGATGCTACATATGAACGCATGGAAAGGTTATTCTTAAGTGGCGTGGAGATTGTTGTTCTGGGGCTTGATACACTTGAGACCCCTGATCTGCGTGCTGTAAACGGCCTTCTATATCCGCTGTTTTTAATAAGCAATAAAGGGGTGACTCGGATTTACACGCCGACATCTTTTACAAAAGAAAATTATAAAAGCCTGATCTATCTGCGTAATGCCGGGCAATAATGTATGGGGCGGGATTTTAGACATCTGAAAGTTGAATATATGTAGAATGTAGAAAACGTTCGTGACTGTATCCTGCAATATTCAGAACAGGCAGATCTGGTTCGGGAAGAAAAATCAGATCATTTCCCCTCTTTTAAAATCCGGCCTGTCAGCTATCATGCAGTCCCTTTATAAAGCCACTAATTCAACCTCTCCCCATGCTGTCATCTCATCATCCATAATCGCGACAAGACCCAGCACACCCTCAATCCGGCCTGCCCTTTCAGATAGTTTTTCAAGGTCTTTTTTTGTCTTCACCATATTACCGAGGGCGGTTGCAGCGGCATCAGCAAGTGCAGAAGATTTTGCTATTACACATACAACATCTGAGTTACCCATGCTGAGGGAGTGGCCTATTTTCCCCGATGAAGAACAGATACCCACAGGCATCATCCTTTCAGGGATTTTAATCCCTATCCTGTCACTTAAGGGTGATGTGCCTGCATAAATGGATACGGTTACATCCCGAAAGAGATTCATGTATATGTCGCCGCCATTTTCTATGATTATTTGTTCTGATAAAGCTTTCAGCCCATATGCTACATACTGGGCCACTGCACCAGCGACAGCGGCCATGGGGCCAACACCAGCTGCCATTGAACATGCAATCATATCCCTTATGATTAAAGGCGCATACGGGTCAATCGGGTACGGGGTGAGGGTGGTAAAAAATTCGGGGTGCATCTCTATATACCCTTCAAGCCTGAATCGTTGGTCTAGGACAATATCCTCTGTCTCCCTTGTAAGGTCTCGCTCTGCACTTACCCACAGGTCAGTTTCCTTTACAGATACATGAAAAGTGTTCAGCTCTTTGACCTTAACCCTGCTTCTGTAATGGCGCTCTACATATTCCATCTATCTGCCCCTTTTTTTTACCATACACCGGTTTACGATATTTCTGGCCTTCTCTCTTAGTGTAAGCCCTAAAGGGTTTTGGGTACTGATACTGTCATCCAGCGCTGACATGGTGTCATAATAGAGTCGCCAGGCCTTTCGTTCTTTTTCATACTGCCCCTTAAGCCCATTATCTTTACGCAGGCAGAAATCTATTGCAGCAGAGAGCCTCTTAGCACCGGAACAGATAAGCTCACTGGCCCAGTTTATCTTCCCCTCATGAGCAAGAGAGATGGCTTTAAAAGCAAGTCTTAAATAAACAACAGTCAGGGGGATTTGGGAGATAAAGCATCCTGTATATGGGTCCATAAGCCTTTTTACCCTGTCCCTGTTCCCAGGGATAAACTTTGAAAGGGTTGAAAAATTTAGAACACGGATATAATCACCTATGAGTTTTCCGACCTGGGTATTCATGACCTCTGCCCTGGCAAAGGACTCCTTGTCATGGCGCATTATGAGACCTGCCTCATGAAGGTATGCGAGGCGCTCTGGCCGGTTAAATAGGGTTGAGATGATATATACCTGATCCTCTGCCCTCCCTATAAAGGATGGGGTAAATGGCCTGTGCCTTTTAAGGTCTTCAACAAGGATACCGGTTGTGCCCCCTGTAACATGTATACGCTCTATGCATTCCTCCATGCCGTTTATGGGGCTACCTTCATTGTATCTTGTCATCATCTCTGCTTCAGTTGAAAGGGCCTGTGGCAGGCGGCTGAAGAATATCATTTCATCCGGTTTGAGCGCACCTGAAGGGTATGTTACATCAGGGGTAAAGAGCCCCTTTATGATGTCATCGTTGTTTACCAGTGCACCAGCTATCATACCCAGTTCTACAGGCGCCCCTTGTGAGTCAATGCCGGTTGCGCCCCATAGCCCGGTCTTGAGATGCTCAAATGCGGATTTACCTGTTCCACGCACAAGCTCATCCTGAGGAAACACCTGGTCAAGGTCGATCTTGAATGTGGCCTTAACCCTCTCATCTATCAGTGTGTTCCAGAACAGGGCCACAGCCTTTAAGAAGCTGTAATGGCGGCCATATTCGCCGTCAACACCAAAGATCAGCATAAGGTCTGAGGCGTTCCGATTAAGAAAACCCTCTGCTGCCGGCTCAAGAACATCCCTTACCATCTCCTGTGTATCCTTTTCAGTGAAGAGGCAGAGATCAAAATTATCAGGGCAATTCGTCTCTTTAAGGAGCCCCTCAAGGTATGGCACTGCGATATTGTGCAGCCCCCCGTGTGTTACTGAAACTGACATAAGCATCAGAGGATTTGATCCGCAAGGGAGATTTCCCCTCTCCCTTTCAAAGTTAAGCGCATCATCAAAACCCTTAAGCCCATATATAAACTCGCTGTTTTCAGTGTCAGCGCCCATCTCCATGGGGTGATCAAACCAGTACAGCTGCTCTTCTTTCATTATTCGAGCAAGGTGTTCTTTTACAGGGTTACTCAAATTCAGGTTTTCTATCTTTACACATTCAGGCGGTACAGTAATGAGCACATTTGATGTGAAGAGGATCTCTGAAGCAGGGTCAGTTACAGTGTCAGGATTCAGGGTTGTTATTTTTACCCGCCTTTTATCTCTCAGGGCCTGTTCCGCTGATGATTTATCAGGCAGGATGCTGCACCCTTCAGGAAAAAATAGAGACCATAGCTTTTCCACAGCCATCTGTTCACTGATACTGCATTGCCCTTCACTTAAAAAATGGGCAAGAGATTCCAGTCTGGTGAGAAAATCATCATCTCCATTTACTCTTTGTTCAATCTCTTCTTTAATGAGGGAAACCCCATTCAGGTAGAATTTAGCGATATCCCCCCACAGGTGTGAATTGCTTTCAGATGATAAAATCCCTGTTGCCCCTCTGTTTTCCATGCCATTTTCATTTGTGACAGCACCAAGAAAGGCATGGGTCAGCTTAAGGGGCATATTCGTACTATTATCAATATCCTTTAAAAAACCTTCATTTTTAAACATATCAATGATGGCATTTATTATGGTTATAAATGAATTGTTCATCAAGGGGCTCCTGCATGGGGGTTATCTCTTCTTAAAAATCATACATTGAATAATGGTTTAATTTATTTTATAATCCGAATCAAGGTCTTGCAGAAAAAATAATCATCTCTGTCAGACCCGGCATGGACAATCCTGATGCTATATAAAGGAACATGCATTGGGCATATAATGGGCAATCATTTGTTAACCTGTAATCTAGGGGGCAAGAATGGTTAGTCTTTTGGCAAAGGATATCATGAATACGGACGTTCTCTCAGTCGGACCGGACTGGTCAATAAGTCAGCTGGCAGATTTTCTCCTTTCTAACTCCATCTCTGGCGCACCGGTTATTTCCGAAGACAATAAACTGATGGGGGTTGTCTCCATGACTGACCTTATCAGGCATACCAGTATGCCCGCAGTGGATGCATGCCTGGATTTAAAGGATGAGTGCTACATCCACTCGCATGAAAGTCAGTATTCTCCCTCTGAGATAGAATCATCCCGGATTGACGCCCAGTCTCTTGTTACCGTGCACGATATCATGACCCCTGTTACATTCAATGTAAATGAATACACCAGAATACAGGATGTCGCTGATGCCATGTTACGGGGGCGGATACACAGGGTATTTGTAACCCGGGATGAATCCCTTGTAGGGATCATCACAACCATGGATTTACTCAGCGCGGTGAGAGAACTCTGATTTTGTCTGATGGCAGCCTTTATTTTCTGAAAAGCGCCTCAAGGGCCTCTCTTGCCTCTTTTGCCCTGTAGACAACCCCGCTCACTTCCTTTGAGCCCTTAGGGACAAAGTAGTCGCAGAAATTGGCTCTCTCCTTGTCTGTGGTCCTTTCTGCCATTACTTCCCTGCACTCATTATAGGCACGGGTATCAAAAAATTTACACTGTTTGCAGCAGCGCAGGTCGCGCTGGCAATGGGGACAGGTGTCCCGCCTGCCAATTTTCCCTTCTACAGGGACTTTCTTTCCGCAAAAAACGCATTCCATTTTCACATTCCCTCCCGAATTTGAAAATTAAAATTTTTTTGCCAAATGGCCCACAGGGATAAAATCCCTTTGGACAGTTGATAATAAAAAACTAAAGAGTTGTGTTACTTCTATGAAAAACCGTTCTGAGACAGTAGTCTGAGACAGGATCTCTAACCATTCATCAATTCGTGCTTACGGTGATTTTTCATATAAAAAATTGCTATTTCTGAGAATCCCCGGTTTGAACCCTGCTTAAAAGGTAACAACTGATCCCTTTAATGCAAGCCCCTGGGGCATGGTACTTCCAGAATTTCTATTTTTTATTGTCTATCAACTATCTAATACAATATATAAATCGATTTCAAAACAAAAAAACTTTAATAAATTATCAGGCAAATTATTCCGGCAAATCTTCCATTAATGTTGTATACTAAGCCTGATTATTTTTCATTTAATATATCACAGATGTAAAAGCAACGAAAAAAATGGCCTTATGTGATTTTTTTTGGAGTCTGAAATATATGGAAAGGGATTTTTCTTATACGCTGTTAAGCCATACAGCTGATCTTGGGATGATAGTCAAAGGCGATTCATGTGAAGGGCTTTTCAGGAATGCAGGTATGGCCCTTACAGATATCATGATACTGAGTAAGGGGCCCATGCCTGGTGTAAAAAAAGAAATTTCCATAAAGGGCAATGACCTCCCTGATCTAATGGTTAAATGGCTCTCAGAGATACTCTATCTCTTTGAGGGAGAGCATCTTATCACTACCGAAATAGTCGTTAATCAACTGAGCCGCAGCAGTATCAGCTCCACTCTTATAACAGGGGATTTTGACAGCAGATATCATGAGGTATTAAGAGAGATAAAGGCGGTTACATATCACCAGGTTGATGTCAGGGAAGATAGCGGAATATGGACAGCAAGGATTATTTTTGATCTATAGGGGTAAACATGAGAATAAAACTCGAAAAGATTGATGATAATCGGTGGATTATCCCGAAAACAGGCAGCATGAGGGTGCCTGGTATGATTTTTTCAAGCCAGGAGCTGATTGATGAGGTGCTTGATGGCGAAAGCATTACCCAGGTTGCAAATGTGAGCACCCTCCCGGGCATAGTGGGTTATTCCATAGCCATGCCGGACATACACTGGGGGTATGGCTTTCCTATTGGCGGGGTAGCGGCATTTCGAATGGAAGATGGTATTGTGTCGCCCGGGGGTGTCGGTTATGACATAAACTGCGGTTGCCGCCTCATGACCACCGGGCTTATGGCTGATGACATAAAACCCATGATAAGAGATATTGTGCTTGCACTGTACAGGGATATCCCATTGGGCGTAGGAAAGGGCGGGGAGATAAGGCTATCAAAAAAGGAAGGTGAGATGGTAGCCACCCTTGGGGCATCATGGGCGACCAAACAGGGTTATGGCAATAAGGATGACCTGATCAGGACAGAGGAGAGGGGTGTTATGTCAGGTGCAGATCCTGATCTCTTAAGTGAAAGGGCTGTAAAAAGGGGAGTGGATCAGCTTGGCACCCTGGGTTCAGGTAACCATTTTTTAGAGATCCAGGTGGTTGATGAGATATATGACAGTAAAACAGCTGACCTCTTTAATCTGCATAAAGGCGGTGTAACCCTCTTTCTGCACACAGGATCAAGGGGTTTCGGACACCAGATCTGTGATGATTTTTTAAAGAGGATGTCAGAGAATCCCCAGATTACAGGGCTTCCTGATAGGCAGCTTGCATGCGCCCCCATAGAATCTGATGCAGGCAAAAGGTATCTTGCGGCAATGGCATGTGCTGCCAATTATGCCTGGGCAAACAGGCAGGTGCTGATGCACCTTGCTCATGAATCAATGATGAAGGCACTCGGTACAACCCCGGTTGTGTTGCGTATGTCGCTCCTTTATGATGTCTCTCATAATATAGTCAAAATGGAACAACACAATGTGGATAACAGGAAGGCCCTTCTATGCGTGCACAGAAAAGGGGCAACCCGCGCCTTTCCACCCGGCCATGAAACACTGCTTGATATCTTCCGTGAGACAGGTCAGCCTGTGCTCATCCCCGGTGACATGGGGACTTGCTCCTATGTGCTTGCAGGAGACTACGGTTCTATGGATAAAAGCTTTGGTTCCAGCTGCCACGGGGCCGGGCGAACGCTTAGCAGGAGCATAGCCATAAAAAAGGCACAGGGGAGATCCATACAGAAGGAGCTTGAGGAGAAGGGCATTTTTGTCCAGGCAGGGGGCAGGCACACCCTTAAGGAGGAGATGCCCGAGGCATATAAGGATGTATCCAAGGTGGTTGATGCAGTGCATAATGCAGGTCTGGCCAGAAAGATAGCCCGTTTAAGGCCTTTGGGCGTAATCAAGGGATAATTATTTTTGGGGAGATAAAATGACTCAAAAACCATCCTGTAAAGAGCTGGAAAAAAGGGTAAAAGAGCTTGAAGAGCTGGTTCTAAAAGGCAAAGGCATAGAGCAGGAATTGGTTGAAAGCAACAGGTTATTAAAGGAGGTCCAGAGGGTCGCAAGGATTGGGAGCTGGCTGTATGATCCTGTAACAGATGTTCTTACCTGGTCAGAAGAGATGTATGATATTTTCGGTCTTCCACATCAGGCCGGCCCGCCACTTTATGGTGATATCCGCACTCTGATACATCCTGATGACTGGGCTCCCTTTAATATGGCAGTGACCGGGGCATTAAGGAATGGAACCGGCTACAGTCTTGAAATAAGGATCATCAGGCCCAGCGGGGATCTAAGGTATCTCAATATAAGGGGTTATGCTGAAAAGGATGATAAAGGCACAATAAAAAGGTTTATTGGCACAACACAGGATATTACTGAAAGTAAAAGGTCACAGGAGGCCCTGTTGGTGAGCGAGGAGCGTTACCGCGCCCTTTTTGACAATATCCCCATAAACACGGTGGTTGTGGACAGGAAAGGTAAAATCACGGCATTCAGGTTTCCTGAGCATGAAGAGCAGATACTAAAACCCGCTATTGGCGATGTGATGTATGTGGATTTTGCAAAATACCCGCATATGGATATGTATAGAGAGTTGATGGAGAGCATGGAGAGAGGGACTGAGAAGGAGTACCTGGATCTAAGATATGGCGACAAATTTTTGCACATAAGGATAAATCCCTATAAGGATGGGGCGATAATCACAGCCATAGATACAACATCTGTCAGGAAACTTGAATCTGAGCTCCAGCACAGCCGTAAAATGGAGTCTCTTGGCACGCTTGCAGGAGGTATTGCACATGAATTTAATAATATCCTCGGGATAATCCTTGGGAATGCCGAACTTGCAGTAGAATATATAGCTCAAAAAAATCCCGCCTCGGAATGTGTGAAAGAGATAATGGATGCATCGCTCAGGGCAAAGGATGTGGTGAGGCAGATCATGAGTTTTGCCAGAAGGAGCTATGTTGAAAAAAGGCCAATGCTTATTGCCAGCGTTATCAGGGACTCTGTAAAACTCATTGCCTCCACTATCCCCAGGGGTATAAGGATAAGCGAAAAGATACTCTGCCATTCAGAGGTTATCCTGGGGAACAAAACCGAGGTAGGCCAGATCATCATGAACCTGTGTAAAAATTCTGAACAGGCCATTAAGGGGGGAGTAGGCGAGATAGAGGTATTACTGGAACCCCTGATCCTTGATGACCTTATGGCAGCTGAATATGAGAATCTTTCGCCCGGAAGTTATATAAGGCGTGCAATAAAGGATACTGGAGAGGGGATAGCCCCTGAGATCATGGATCGTATTTTTGAGCCATACTTTACCACCAAGGAGATTGATGAAGGGCTTGGCATGGGGCTTGCGGTTGTTTACGGGATTATAAAGAAGTATGATGGCGCGATAAGGATTAAGAGTGAACCTGGTAAAGGGACCACTGTTGAGGTTCTTTTCCCCGTATCAGAGACAAAGGTCGATGAAATCGAATCAGTTTCAGAAATACTCCCGAAAGGCAGCGAGCATATCCTGTTTGTTGATGATGAACCCTCCCTTGTCAGGATCGCAGGCAATATAATGGAACAGCAGGGTTACCGGGTTACAGGGCTTACAAGCAGCATGGAGGCCCTCAACCTCTTTATAAAAGAACCTGACAGTTTTGATCTTATTATCTCTGACATCTCCATGCCTGATTTGCCCGGGGATGCGCTTGTAAGAGAGATCCATAAAATCAGGCCTGAAATCCCTGTCATACTCTCTTCAGGACAGAGTGACCCTGTAGGCTATGACCTTTTAAAGGAGCTTTCTGTTGTAGCCTTTGCCATGAAGCCCTTAAAAAGGAGGGAGCTTATCAGGACAGTCCGGGATATACTGGACAAGGCCGGGGTTTAAATATTGCAGGAGATTTTTTATTGACATAAAAATTGCAACCCCATATACTTCAGCCCTCTAAAAGAGGATTCTTATCAACTATTTAAAGAAAGAAGGGAATGAAAAATGAAGATATTATATGAATTTATCCCAAGGCTTGATTTTGTCAGCTCAGCAGCAAAGGTTAAGGATCTGGTAGACGGATTCAATATTACAGACAGCGCTGGTGGCGCACCTGCACCAGGTGGAATTTCTGTGGCATGCGTTTTAAAGCAGATATATCCGGACAAGGTAACCATACCCATGATGATTACCAACTACAAGGGGCCGGTTGAAGTGGGTGCATCTGCTCTTGCCGCAGAGGCAATGGGCGTTGATGGCATTCTGCCTGACCCGGGCGATCCTCCGAGATATGGCACACTGATCAGGACACGTGAAGATGGCTCCTGCCAGACTATCTCTGACCCGGATGAAATCCTTGCATACAGGCGCTCTACAGGCCCGGCTGAAGAGGTAAGGAATTTTCTCCGCAAATCTATAAAGATAAACAAGACAAAAATTGGTTGTCTCCTGACCGCACGCGTACCTGCTGAGGCCGCTATTGAACGCATGAAGGATGACTGGGATTTCGGTTTTTTCCTGAGATTGGAAGAGTCAACCCTGCCCAAACTGAAAGAGATAGGCACAGAATGCAAACGCATGGGCAAATCCTTTTATCCATATTTTATAGTGGGTACAGAGAAAAACCAGAAGGTATTGCAGCGGATCGGCTGGCCAGCCAGCGCAACCATGGAGACCGCTGAAAAATTTATTGCTGATATGGAAGGTTATGTAGACGGCATAATCGCCACCTGCCTTGGTGATGTAGCATCAGATATGGAACTGCTTGCAAAGGCTCAGAAATTCAGGGGTTAATTTAAAGCCCGCTGAATATATTTTTGTTTAAATCTGCCCCCAGGGGTGAATAAAAAAAGGCCGAAATTTGATTCGGCCTTTTTTATGCCTGTAAAATCTGTAATTTTATTATCATATTTAACCTGAGTAGATGTTGGGTTAAATACAATAATATTTACACCCCGTCGTTATCAATAAAGAAAGATTAAGTTATTACAGACAAATTTTTTTATTATACCCGCAGAAGCGGCATTCGGCCCCTTTATCCCTTGTGGCCCTGACCTCTGCCTGCCATATCTCTTTATCCTCAAGCTCATCCATTTTTAGTGAGATATTATCGAGTATATCAGATGGATTTCCCGGCCAGTTGCATTCAAGCAGGTGCCCGTTATCAAGAAAATAGATATACTGTTTTTCCACCTTTTTGTTCAATATCTTCTCCAGCGACCACCTGTAAAAGGCGAGCTGTATATCATAGCCGCTTTCAATAACAATCTGCCCGGGGGATTTTTCTTTTGTATCATTGCTCTTCCAGTCTATGATTGTCCATAACCCTGTCTCAGGGTCCTCTATTATCATGTCCATCACCCCCCTGAACTCTATTCCAGGCCTGGCAGTAACAAGAAATGGCACTTCAGTGAAAAGGTTCTTTCCTTTCATGAGATCAATCAACCCTTTATCTCTTACTGTATTCATGAGCAGCTGTCTTATTCTTTCAAGGCAGAGATCCACTCTGCAATCATCAGGGGGCATCCTCTTTTTTATCTGTTCAAAGAGGGTCTCATCAAAGGGGCTTCCGAACCTGTGTCTTTCAAGGTAGCCATGGATAAAATTACCTGTATACAGTGCATTCTTTGAATCATAATCCTCCATGCCCTCAGATAAGGTTATTTCATCAGGGAGCTCTTCATCATCATATGTGCTGTCATACTCGCCCTCCGTAAGCTTCAGGACTGTGTTAAAATAAAACCTGACAGGGCATTTTAAAAAGATGCGCACAGAGGTAAAGCTAACCTGCAAATAGGGGTTTGACCTTATTGGCCCGGTGAGATCAAGCTGCCTGATACTCTCGTCATATGCCCCAAAGGAATCCGGGTTTGGCCTTTGGGGCGAATATTCAATGCCCCTGAACCCCTCTATTTTTACCAGGGGCCTATTTATGATCGGGAAAAACCTGTTATTGTCACTCTCTTCATCTTCGCCATACCCCAGGTTAAGGCTGTATATGTCAGTAAGAATCTGATTTATATTGGCCTTTTCCCTGTAGTCATCAGAGGTAAGGGCGGCAGGCTTTGTCTCCGGTTTTTCAGGATGTTCAACACACAGAAGCGCCAGGTGGTGCTCTGCCCTGGTGCACCCCACATAAAATACGCGCCTGTTTTCCGCTACCTCTTCAAGGTTGTTTCTGTGCATAAGCAGATGCATGAGCGGCCCCTTTTCCCTGCGAAAATCAAGGGATGGCACCTCAACAGGCCACAGGGGTATATCCCCTTCATGGCTGTTCCACCTTAAACTATTATTTTCTTCCGGCGTATAGAGCCTCAGGGGTTTACCTGTCTCAGGGGTAATCACTATTTTTCTGTCAAGCTGGGGCAGGATCACCATAGGGAATTCAAGCCCCTTTGCTGCATGTATGGTCATAAGGGATATGGGGCTGTTTATGCCCCCTGCCATGACTGCCTCTCCCTCATCCTCATCCTGTTCCGCCATATCAAGGCAATATGTTACAAAGTCGTGTAAAGAGCCCTTTTCTTCAAACTGGAACCGCCGTGCGATATCCATGAGCTTTTCCATGTTCATCAGGGTCTGGTCGCCCCTCTCACTTGCCGAATAGGAGGCTGTGAGAGAACGCCTTGAAATGATGGTACGTATCAGCTCGGATATGGTAAGGCGTGAGGCAAGCTCCCTGAAGGATGTGATCTCCCTAAAGACCTTATTTATGTAGGGGTGGTCAGGGATGTTCTTTTCAATGGCCTGCCCCTTTCTGTTATAGAAGAGATCAAATACCTCAGGGTCAGTTAACCCGAAGATCTGCCCCCTCAGGCAGCTTAAAATGGATATCTCCTGCCTTTCATCAGTGAGATAATTCAGGAGCTGAAGCATCTCTATCACCTCGCTGCTCTTATAAAAACCCTTTCCCCTGTGGATTACAAATGGGAGGCCTGCCTCCCTTAATATGTTTTCAAATCTCCTGATATGGGTGAAGGCATAAAAGAGTATGCCAATTGCCTTTTCATTTTTATTTATTTTTTCACGTATATCCTGATAGGTCCTGTATTCATAGGTTTCTGTGCCCTGTTTCCCAAGGATAGATTCTATGAGGTTAACAATCAGGGTTGCCTCTGTTTCAGGGTCTCCTGCCTTTTCAGATTCAGAAGAGAGAGAAGGGGTATAAATGGTTACAGACCCTTTTGCCTGCGGGTCATTAATTTTGCCATCAGCGAGCATTATATCCCTGGGTGCGGTCTCATAATTTTTTATATCACCAGCATGCCTGCTGCTGAATATCTCTTCAAAGGTCCTGTTGAAAAAGGCGACCGGATTCTTATCGCTCCTGAAATTATGGGGCAGATAGATATCGCCGCTTAAGATACTTTTCTGATCCTCTTTAGATAAATTATTAAACCTGTCAGTAATGGCAGCAGGATCAAACCCATCATCTATCTCTTTGATGCGTCCGGTCATCTCCTCTGATTGAAAAAAGAGGGGGCCAGGTTTTATGTTTGATTGCTCTATCTCCTTTATTACCCTTTCAAACACCGTGACATCGCCTCCCCTGAAGCGGTAGATTGCCTGTCTCTTGTCTCCAACAACAAATATCCTGCCCGGAAGCAGTGCATTAAGGCTTTGCCCTGACGTATCCATGCAAAGGGTCCTGATGATTTCCCACTGTATCCTGTTGGTATCCTGGAACTCATCCACCATAATATAGCTGTATCTATCCTGGATCTTTTTAAGGTGCGGGAGGTTCCTGTTTTCGAGCATCCTTTTTAGAAACATGAGAGACCTTGTCTCAAGGTCAGAAAAATCAAGGCTGTTGATCAGTCCCTTTTCATGTGCGTATTTTTCTATGGAAGCCTTTACCACCTTCATGAAGGAGGTAAGCTCCTTTTCAAATATGGAATCAGGATTCTTAAGGAAAAACAGGTCAGGATAGTGTCCATTAACCATATCAATATATGAAAGCTCTCTGAGCCCGGCATCAACGCTGCATCTTTTTCTTGCCCCGCCACCTGCGCTGGCAAGGCTTCTCATCCTGCCAAAAAGGGCAGGTATGCCATAGCCAGTATCTTCTCTTTCACTTGAAGAATGCCACTCTTCAAGGATGGAGATCAGCTCCTTAGCTGTATCATTTCTGTTTTCTAACCCTGCAAGCCCCTGCATATAGGGCAGCACGAACCTCTCTTTCAGGTACAGGCAGTAATCATTGAACACCTGATCCTTCCAGTCGCTGATACTGAAAAGGCGTTCCTTTGTATCAAACACCCTTTCATATAATGATGAATTTTCGCTCAGACTCCTGACCGCGCTTATCAGGCTGTTTTTGCCCCCGAATGAACGCAGGAGAGGAATAAGCTCATCCCTGTTTTCATCCCATATGGTTTTTATTGCCTCTTCAATGGCCCTGTTAAGTAACATTCGCTGTCGCATGCCCTGGGTGATCTTAAAATCAGGGTCAGTGGCTGACTCCACAGGGTGCTCCCTTAACAGGTTTGCACAGAATGAGTGGATTGTAGATATCCTGTTTTTGTCAAACTGATCCTTTGCATCCCTGATCCTCTCTCTTAACCTGTTGTTGCCCCCCTGGCTGAACCTTTTATCCAGGCTGATAAGCATCTCATAGATGCGGCCCTTCATCTCCTCTGCGGCCTTTTCTGTAAATGTGAGGGTAAGTATCTGCGGAAGGGTAACCCTCTCATCGGTAAGAAGGATAAAGCAGAAGCGGTGGCTTAATATCCGTGTTTTGCCAGCGCCAGGGCCAGCGGTAACAACCATGTTTCGGTTGTAATCAAGGGCGCTGAGCTGCTGTATGGTGAGGTCATTGAACATATTTTCTGATCTTTAAAATTTTCTTCATTATGTTGAGTCTGTGAATTTACATTTAATTATAATAATTGTAAACTCACTATCATATGAAAATTGTAGAGACGGGTTTTAAACCCGTCTCTACCTGATAATAAGGAGAATTGAATTGGGAAAAAACCAGAAGATCGCATCACTTATATTTGCAGCGGGAAAAGGTAGCCGGGTAAAGGGCTATGAAGGCAACAAGACGCTTCTTCCACTTGTGCCAAAAGGAGGGGAAGTTTTTCAGGGGGATAAACCCATCCTTTTAATCATAATTGATAAACTGCCTCAGGGGCCAAAGGCCATTGTGGTAAATCACAAAAAGGAGGATGTGATAAGGGCGACCGGTACCTGTAATGCAAAGTATTATGAGCAGCCTGAGCTTAATGGCACTGGCGGTGCATTG
Source organism: Deltaproteobacteria bacterium (assembly GCA_016931115.1). Classification (GTDB taxonomy): domain Bacteria; phylum Desulfobacterota; class DSM-4660; order Desulfatiglandales; family HGW-15; genus JAAZBV01. Next base: position 25,603 of record JAFGFM010000129.1, read on the forward strand.
CTCGCTGCAAGAGACTTTATAAAAAATGAGCAGTATGACTCACTACTTATAACAATGGGCGATACCCCACTGATAAAGGCATCCACATTTCAGGGCCTGGTGGATGGTTTGTCAGTGTGTGACCTGACCATTCTGGGGTTTGCTCCACGTGACAAAAAGAAATATGGTGTGCTTGATATTGAAGGCAATTATGTAAAAAGGATCGTTGAATGGGAATACTGGCATAAATTCCCGGCCCAGGAACAGGAAAGACTCAGCATAGTGAATGGGGGCATATATGCCGTGAAAAAGGATGCCCTGATAAAATATCTTGAATTATTAAGTGCTCAGCCCCATATAGTTATTAAGGAAAGAGAAGGAAAACAGGTTGAGGTAAAGGAGTATTTTATCACCGACATGGTTGAGATGATGTACAATGATGGCCTGAAAACAGGCTATGTGGTTGCCGCAGATGAAGATGAGGTTATGGGAATTGATGATGTGGACTCACTCAAAAAGGCGCAGGGGCTGTATGAAAATCAGTAGAACCTTAGCTACTTTGTATCTGAATTTTTATCAGGATTTCCATTTTAATTGTTATCAGGTATGATGAACAAAATTGTTTTAATACTGGTTTATATTTTGTCGGAGGTTTTTGCAAATGAAGTTAAAAGTAATTCTTGAGCCAAGTGAAGAAGGCGGGTACACCGCCTATGTGCCAAGCCTTCCCGGTTGCATTAGTGAAGGGGATACAAAAAAAGAGGCACTGGAAAATATCAGGGAGGCTGTTGAGCTATATATAGAACCAGTTGTTGACGATATGAACATCGTACCAGGAACAGAGATACTGGAAATTGCGGTATGACGAAAATTCCAAGCGTATCATTTGACAAGGTAGTTAAGGCACTTCAACGGGATGGGTGGGTAGTCGTCAGGCAGAAGGGTAGCCATATCAGGATGCAGAAGCGTACGCAAGATGAAGTCCTCAAATTGACAATCCCCGCCCACAAGCCAATCAAACGTTCGACGCTTTCCCATATTTTGAAACAAGCCAGGATGAATGTAGAATCTTTCCTTGAATTGATGTGAGAAATATCAAATAAGATAGTGTAATTTTTCCTTTTGTATTTTTAAAACAGACTATGTGGTTGCAGTGGATAAGGATGAGGTTATGGGGATTGATGATGTGGATTCACTCAAAAAGGCGCAGGAGTTGTACAACTATGGAAGCTAAAATAGTAGAATTGGGGCCTAAAAAGTTTATTGGGGCATGGATGATGATGTCATTATCAGACAATAAGACACCGGATCTTTGGCGGCAGTTTATGCCTAAGCGGGGAGAAATAAAAAACAGAGTCTCAGGAGATTTTATCTCTTTACAGAATTACGGCGAAAACTGGGATTTTTCCCCGGATAAACCTTTTAAAAAATGGGCGTTTGTTGAAGTATCAACTGTGGCGGAAATACCTTCTAATATGGAGGTCTATGATTTACAGGGCGGTAAAACCGGTTTGTCACCCAGTCATGTCCTGCCTTTAAATCCTCTGCTGACATCTTTGCTGGTGTAAAGACAACATTATGAAAATCATAATTTGACCAGTTATGGTCAGTAATACGATCCTTCATAGTCGTAAATCTGGGGGTGCCGGGGAGAGGGGTAAAGATGGAAACCTGTATTGCATCCACTTCAAGCCTGTCAAGGGTTGCAAGGGTATTTTTAAAAACATCGGTCGTGTCATTGTCAAAGCCGAATACAATACCGGCCTCTACACCGATTCCGTATGAGTGCAATAACCTGATAGCCTCTCTGTATTGATCAACCCTGTGACAGGTTTTGTTTATCAAATCCAGATTTTCGCTTTTAAATGTCTCAAGCCCTTTAAATCCACAGGGGCTTCGTTTTTATATATACCTTTAACACGGCCCAGCCTTGCATCCTCAATTACCTTTTTCCAGATACCCTCAGCATCTCCAACTACAACTGCACCAGCGTAATGAATAGCCTCTTCCGGGCAGAAAGAGGGGTGCATTCCACCAAGCACTACAGGTATGCCCCTCTTCCTAAAACCTGCTGATATCTCATATGCGCGTTCAGCAAGCGCTGTCATGCAGGTTATTCCAACAAGATCAAACTTTTGTTCCCATGGTATGTCATCAACCTGCTCATCAATAATCTTTATCTCTATGTCACCGGGTGTTTCTGCCGCAACACTTAACAGGCTCAGCAGCGAAAACCTGAATGCCTTACCATTAAAAATGGGTGAGTTGCCGATCTTTTTCCATCTGCCCGAGGCAGGGGCTATCAATAGAATCTTCATGATACTCTCCTTTATATTAATCTTTATGCCTGTGTATGGCGCCATGCTGATCCCTTCTCTTTTTGGGAAGGGGCCTGGGAGAAGAGATCAGCGGCAGTCCCATCTCCTTTTCACCTTCCTGCATCTGCTGTTGTGTAAGTCTGGTAAGTGATCGGGATATGAATGCATATAATGGCAATGATTATGCCAGAAGGTTGTTATGTGGATAACCTGTTTAATTTGTTGATTTATTAAATTTGATCTGTATCAGGATGATAGACTGAGAAAGTATTTGATATACAAATATTGGATGCTGATATCCAAAGTATGCATATAGCAGTCGAATATTATACAGCCATTCTACATTTTTATTGGTTACCGTTTACCGAGTATCTCCCTCACCTTGCAGGCAATATCGCTTATAACAATGGGCTTCATGATAAACTCCTTTATGCCTATTGCCTTTGCCTCCTCTTCGGAGATGACATCGCTGAAGCCTGTGCATAAAATTATCGGGATATCAGGCCTTATTTTCATGAATTCTTTTGCAAGCTGGGCTCCTGTCATCTTGGGCATGGTCTGGTCTGTGATTACTATGTCAAATCGTTTTGGGTCTGCCCTGAATGCCTCAAAAGCCCCAAGGCTGCTTGAATGGGTCTCCACCCTGTAGCCCAGCCTCTCAAATATCTTTTTCTGGGCAACAAGCAGACCCTCTTCATCATCCACCAGTAACATTGTCTCAGTGCCGTGAGGTATGGGGCGCGCCTCATCAGCTTCGGTTTTAGCCGGTCTTTGTATCCTTGGTAAAAGTATGGTGAAGCCTGCGCCCATATCTTTTTCACTCTCCACCCTGATGGTGCCTTTAAGCTCCTTTATAATGCCATAGACTACAGCCAGCCCCAGCCCTGTTCCCTCTCCACGCTCCTTTGTGGTGAAAAAGGGATCAAATATCCGGTCAAGAATATTTTTATCAATGCCGCATCCTGTATCGCTTACACTCAGACAGACATACGGCCCTGGTATTAGTTCAGGGTAAAGAGTAGCAGATTCAGGCTGTATAAGAAGCGGTTCAAGCTTAACGCTAAGAGTGCCCCCTTTTTCACGCATGGCATGGGCCGAATTAGTGCAGAGGTTCATTACCACCTGATGTATCTGGGTCGGGTCTGCAAGGGCCAGGTCATCCTCAGTGGATATGCTGGTGGTGATCTCTATTGTTGAAGGGAGTGAAGACCTGAGCATCTTGAGTGCCTCTTTTACAACAAGGCTTATCTTTAGGGGCCTTAACTCTATCTCGCTCTGCCTGCTGAAGGTGAGTATCTGCTTTACAAGATCTGTTGCCCGCTTTGATGCCTTTAACACCTCATCCATTCGGTGCTGCACAACGTTATTCCCGCTGTTTTCAAACTGGGCCAACTCGGTGTTGAGCATGATTGACTGAAGAATATTATTGAAATCATGGGCTATGCCGCCTGCCAGAGTTCCTATGGCCTCCATCTTCTGTGCCTGCTGTAAAAGTACCTCCACCTGCTTTTTTTTCTCTTCAGTATTCATCCTTTCTATCTCAGCGGATGTACGGGCAGCAAGTATCTTCATAACATCCTCTGCCCTTTTGGGGAGTATAAGCCAATCCTTTGACATGGCCGCAAGAACCCCGATAGGTTCCCCCTCTTTGTTCAGAAGCCGGATACCCACAAACCCGGTTATATCAAAGTCATTGAGTTGCACCGCTTCAGGGAAAAGCTCCTTCAACCCTACCGGGTGGTAGAAGTAGCCCTTTTTTATTACCTCCATACATGGTGTGTTTATAAGGGGGTATGAATAAACCTTTGATAATTTTCCATCTGTTATGATGGATATGGACTCGATAGATGAACTTTTTGTGACCTTCCCTATCAGGGCTACATTGCAGTCAAGCCATGATGAGAGTTCTTTAACGATTTTATCAAAAAAGTCCTGGCCTGTTACCCATGAGGTGCCCTCCAGTATTGCGTTGAAGGCCTTTTCTGACTGCTTTTTTTCTGTGACATCCTCTGATATTCCAACAATGCGGTATAGCTTTTTCTCTTCATTGTAAACAGGGTATCCCCGTGCCGATATCCAGCGGATAGACCAGTCAGAATGAATTATCCTGTATTCAGGAAAGATTATTTCATCCAGATCACCATCAGCCTTTTCAGCAAGATAAGAGAGCACCGAATCTCTGTCTTCTTTAATAATAGAGTTTATCCATGACATCGGATCTTTATAGAGGCTCTCACATGAAAGCCCCCACACCTTTTCATAGGCAGGGCTTATATAATGCACCTCTTTCCAGTCAGGAGAGACTACCCAGAAGACCTCCTGGATATTTTCAGCAAGCTGCCTGAACCTCTCCTCACTTTCCATGAGGGCAACCTCTGCCACCTTGTGTTTTGTCTCATCAGTATATACTGCAACGATCTCATCTGAGGGAAGCCTGTAAACATAGTTCTCTCGCCACCCCACAATACGCGAATCCCTGTATAACCTCACAGGGAGCCTCTCAGGGATACCGGTTTTTAGCACCCTTCTGAATACCTCAAGCAGACCGAATTCAATTACCCCTGGAAAGACCTCTGTCACCGGTTTGCCTATAATGTCCTCTCTTTTTACCTTTTCTATCTTTTCCGCGGCCCTGTTAAATTCAACAATAATAAAATCCTTTCCTGAATCCTGGGGCCTGTATATTACGATTGCGTTTATTGTATTTTGAAAGATACCCTCATGTCTTTCCTGGTATTTTCTAATCTCTTCTGCGCTCTCTGGGCACTTTGTCTCATCGCGTGAAATCCTTGTTTTTAGCTCCGATTCAGCCCTGCTCAACCTGATCATAGACCTCACAGTTGATTCAATGCTGTATTTATTCAATGGCCATGTCAATATGCCTTCTACATCTCTCTTAATGCATTTATCGGATAGTGTAATGAGATGCCTTTCATCAATCAGGAGTACAACAGGGATCAGTGCAGTCTCTTTTTCAGCCCTGCGTTTTTCCAGAAAGGCAGTCAGGATCCCTGCTTCAATGGATGACCTGACAAAGATCATGTCAGGGCTGTCATCAAGGGCATTTATTATATCTTCCTGCACAGGAGGCTGCTTGATGGTGCAGCCGGGAAACAGCTCTACCAGAAGCCCTCGGAGCTCAGAGGCCAGATTATCTTTATCATCCACTATTAGAAATGAAATCATTCTACGCCCTTCTTTAAAAGGTTAGCATAAAATAACTCTTAAGGATTTATTATATAGGATGTCGGTAAGATCCTTGATAATAATTAAACTAATTATTCATATAAGGCTTTCAGGTAATTATACATGATACATAAAATAAAGCATCCTTTTTTTGATGAGGGTTATTATCAGGGGATTTCAATATATTGAGTATATTTTAATCATATGGATACAAAATATCCTAATATCGAATAAGGGGTGTGTATAAAGTATGCGTATGTGGGCAAAAAAATATTGCTATATTTATACTGTTTATCTTAAAATGTCCTTGTACTAATAACAGTATAATGGAACGGATGTTGCTAATATGCATCATATGACTAATAATTTTCAAAATACAGCAAGGGCAAAATTCAGGCCACTGTTATGGATAATGGCCGGGTGTATTATTGTACTCCTCCCCATATTTATCTTCTGGACATCCGATAATATTAACAGGCAAAAACGGGCAATTGAAAGGCTTCTTACAGACAAAGGGGAAAGCATCATCATAAATTTTGAATTTTTCACAAGGGCCAATATGATGGCTCCAATGGAAAACCGTTTCCCTGTGCCTGATGCATTTAATCAACTGAGGGATCAGAACCCCATGCAGAGTCTTGTTACAATTATATCTCAGAATCCGGATATCTCGTTTATCATGTTGACCGATTTTGAAGGGATTATCACAAATCACAGTAATCCTGATCAGATTGGAGAAACCTATGATAAGAAAATTGATTTTAAAAAACTTATTGAGACAAAGGAACTCATGAAAAGAGAGGTCACCGGCAGGGATGGAGGCAGGGTATTTGAGGTATACAGGTTGTTCCTGCCTGAAATAAATATGCAGGGCCCATTTAACAGGCAGGGCAGCGGACCGCAACAGAGAAACAGGCGGAATTTTTATATGGTCAACCCTTACTATCCTGAGGAAGAGAGCAGGATTATCTATGTTGGCCTTGATATGAGCCATATAGAAGCACAGAGCAGGGAAGATACAAGGGAGTTTATTAAAAAAGGATTTTACCTGCTTTTGATCGGATTTGCAGGCATTTCCGTGCTGATACTTGTACAGGCATACAGAACAGCCCAGACATCCCTTTCAAGGATAAAGGCACTTTCTGATAACATTGTGGAAAACATGCCTATCGGGCTTATTGTGCTTGACACCGATTCAAAAATTGTATCCTTCAACTATATCGCTGAAACACTGCTCCATATGCCAGGCGAGGATACACTGGGTAAACCGGTTGCTGAGAAACTGCCTGAAGATCTGATACAACTGATAAATGAATTGCAGCTTAACGAAAAAAACATAGTTAAGGAGCTTGAGATAGACCTTGAAGAACACGGCAAGGTATATCTGGATCTTAACCTCTCTATCCTTAAAGACAATTCAGGTACTCTCCTCGGTTATATAATACTTTTCCGTGACCTGTCAGAGGTAAAGGAGCTCAAAAAGGAGGTTGAGCGCAGCACCAGGCTTGCATCCATAGGCAGGCTTGCTGCCGGTGTGGCCCATGAGATCAGAAACCCGTTAAGCTCTATCAAAGGTTTTGCCACATACTTTGGCGAGAGATACAAGGATGTGCCGGAGGATAAAAATACGGCCCAGATCATGGTAAGCGAGGTGGAGCGGCTGAACAGGGTAATCACCCAGCTACTTGATTTTGCCCGTCCGGTTGATATCAAAAAGGAGATACTCGATATCAGGAAGGTGATCAACCACTCTACCAAGATGATTGAAAGAAATGCAAATGAACACAATATCAGCGTAAAGGTTGACATAGCCCCGGGGATTCCCCATATCTCCTTTGATACAGACCGCATGAACCAGGTGTTTCTGAACCTCTTTTTAAACAGCATTGAGGCAATGGAAAATGGCGGGGAGTTATCTGTAAAGGCGGATTATGACAAGGATATGGAGATAGTCAGGATTACTGTAAGCGATACAGGTAAAGGGATTGCCCCCGGTGACATAGGGAGTATCTTTGACCCCTATTTCACAACAAAACAGTCAGGCACTGGCCTTGGGCTTGCTATTGTTCACCGCATAATAGAATCGCATAATGGTGAGATAAAGGTGGATAGCAACCCGGAACAAGGTACAAATGTGATTATTACCCTACCGCTATAAGTTAGCGGTGTATTGCAAAAGAAGAGTCAGGTGAATAGTATTATTTAATTATATTTAATTAAATATATTTCACCACGGAGAGCACGGAGAACACGGAGATTTAAAGATATATTTTTATGACTCTTGCTCTTGATCTTAATCTCGTTTTTGAGTTGAGAGCAAGAGTAAAAGGCAGAGTAAAAGTAAGAATTCAGTAGAGATTGAATCCTTATAAACATAAAGACCAGGGAATATTATGAGTACAGATAAAAAAAATACAATACTGGTTGTTGATGATGATACAGCGCATCGCACCATGCTTAAGACACTGCTTTCAGGGTGGGGATACCTTATTGATGAGGCGGACGACGGCTCTACCGCTATTATAAAGGTGGAGGAGCGAGCCTATGACCTGATACTCATGGATATCCGCATGATTAAGGTGTCAGGCATTGAAGCATTAAAGGAGATTAAGGTCATCAACCCGGCCATCCCAATCATAATCATGACCGCCTATTCATCTGTTGAAACCGCTGTTGATGCCCTTAAAAACGGGGCATATGACTACCTCATCAAACCCCTGGATTTTGATGAACTCAGGATATCACTTATAAGGGCAATGGATCATACGGGTTTAAGAGAGGAAAACCGCCTGCTCAAGGAGAGTATGGTAAGCCATTTTGACAGGAGAAATATCATTGGCAGAAGCCCTGTTATGGTAAAGCTCCTTGAAACAGTGGCCCAGGTCTCATCTTCAGAGGCAACCGTGCTTATCACAGGTGATTCAGGTACAGGCAAAGAGATGATAGCAGGGGCCATACATTATAACAGCCCCAGAAAGGACGCACCTTTTATCAAGATTAACTGCGCCGCCATTACAGAAACACTCCTTGAATCGGAACTGTTCGGCCATGAAAAGGGGGCATTCACAGGGGCACAGAGACGCAAGGAGGGCAAGTTCCGCCTTGCTCACGGGGGTAGCATATTTCTTGATGAGATAGGTGAGATGCCCATGTCCATGCAGGTCAAGCTCCTGAGGGTGCTTCAGGAAAGGGAGATAACGCGTGTAGGCGGTGAAGAGGTGATAAAGGTGGATGTGCGCATAATAGCCGCATCAAACAGGGACCTGTTAAAGGATATAGAGAATAGCCGGTTCAGGGAAGACCTCTATTACAGGCTTAATGTGGTGGAACTCAGGATGCCGCCATTAAGGGATCGGAAGGAGGATATCCCGCTCCTTGCCCAGCATTACCTTGAACTCTTCTCTGAAAAAAACCATAAGCAGGCAAAGGGGTTTACACCCCGTGCCATGGATATGCTTTTAAAATATGAGTGGCCTGGGAACATAAGGGAACTTATGAATGTAATAGAAAGGTGTGTGGTGCTTTCCACTGCCGATTATATTGACCAGAACGATCTCCCGTTTGGCGCTGAAGAAGATGATGAGGATCAGCCTTTATTCTCCCCTTCCATGATCACAGGGGATGTCCCCCTGGAAGAGGTGGAAAAGGCAACCATCCTGAACACCCTTGAGTTTACCAGCGGGAACAAGAGCGAGGCAGCAAGAAGGCTAGGCATTACCAGAAAGACTCTCCATAAAAAGCTCAAAAAATATGGTGTTATGGACTGATAGTCGCGGGCACGGTGCGCCGTGCCCCTACAGAAAAAAACCAATTCATTGATACATAGCTTAAACTGTGATAAGATTCCTGACAATTTAACTTTTGCTCATTCAAAAAAAAGGCAAATTCTGAGTATGGTCTTCAGTGATCAGCGGTCAGTTAACCCATTCTATCATTTAATCTGACGGCTGATAGCTGATATCTTTTTTTTGAGGTGGATACTAACTTACTGATATTTCTGGAGTTTACAAATGGATAAGGAGTTGCTTTTTATAACAGTGATCGGTGCAGATAAAAAAGGGATTGTGGCCAAGGTTTCAAACCTTCTGTACCAGTGCGATATCAATATTGAGGACATAAATCAGAGAATCATGGGCACATATTTTGTTATGACCATGCTTGTTGACATGAAGGAATCAAAACTAAGCCTTGAAAAGGTCAGGGAAGAGCTTGAAAAGATAGGTGCTGAACTTAAGCTCAAGATCCAGATACAGCATGAGAACATCTTCAAGATGATGCACAGGATATAAAAAATGACAATATCCGTTGAAGAGGTATTTGAAACCGCAAGCATGATCCTGTATCAGAACCTTGATATCAGGACAACCACCATGGGTATAAACCTTAAAGACTGCATAGATAACGATTTTGATCGGTTTACCTCTAAGGTATACGAGAAGATCAATTCCAATGCCATAAGGCTTGTTAAAGAGGCAAAGCGCATGGAATTGAAGTATGGCATCCCCATTGTCAACAAGAGGATATCAATAACACCCGTAAGCCTTATTATGGAAACACACTGCGAAAAGGCCAAATTTGTCCAGATGGCAAAGGCCATGGATCGGGCGGTTGAAGACGCAGGCATAGATTTTATAGGCGGGTTCGGGGCCATTGTCCACAAGGGGCTCACCCCTTCTGACAGGATGCTGATAGAGGCACTCCCTGATGTATTTGCCGAGACAAAAAGGGTCTGCTCCTTTCTGAATGTGGGCACAAACACGGCAGGCCTTAATCTTGATGCCATAAACCTGATAGGGCCTATGCTTAAGAAAACCGCTTTAATGACAAAGGATGCGATTGGTTGCGCCAAGTTTGTGGTGTTTGCAAATGCACCTGAGGACAATCCCTTTATGGCAGGGGCCTTTCACGGCATAGGGGAGGCTGATATGACGCTCAATATTGGTATCAGCGGCCCAGGGGTGGTTCACAGCGTGGTGGAAAAAAACCGCGACTGCGACCTGACCCAGCTTTCCGAGGTGATAAAACGCACGGTCTTCAAGATTACCAGGGGAGGTGAACTTATAGGCAGGGAGCTGGCCAAAAACCTTGATATACCTTTTGGTATTGTAGATATCTCCCTTGCCCCCACAACTGCGACAGGAGATTCTGTTGCAAATATTATTGAGTCATTCGGTATTGAATCGGTTGGCGCCCATGGTTCTACACTTGCGGTAGCCCTCTTAATGGATGCGGTTAAAAAAGGGGGTGCTATGGCAAGTGGCAATGTGGGAGGTTTAAGCGGTACATTCATACCGATAAGCGAAGACACAGGTATGATAAATGCTGTAAAAAACGGTTTTTTAAGCCTTGATAAACTGGAGGCCCTCACATCGGTATGCTCTGTGGGTCTTGATATGTTTGCTATACCCGGCGATACACCTGAAAGCACCATCAATGCCATTATAGCTGATGAACTTGCTATAGGTGTTATCAACAACAAGACAACCGCTGTAAGGGTAATACCTGTACCGGGTATGAAAGAGGGTGAATCAGTTGACTTTGGGGGGCTTCTGGGTGAGGCACCTATCATGAGGGTGAACAGGGGCTCATCCGCGAATTTTATGAAGAGGGGAGGGCGTATGCCCGCACCTGTAACAAGCATGAGAAATTAATATCTATGCCAGAGACAGAAGCGCTCAAGAAAAGAATTAAGGCCCTTGAAGATCAGCTGAAAAGGGCAGAGGATGAACTCAGACGATCCAAAATAGGGGATCATCTGGGCAGCTATGCCGGAATTGTAGCACATGATCTGAATAACCTCCTTGCCGGTATTATTACCTATCCTGAGCTTATATTGATGGAACTCTCCGAGGATAACCCCTTAAGAAAACATGCCTGTGCAATAAAGCTGGCAGGCGAAAAGGCTGCGAATATTGTCCAGGATCTCATGATGCTCACGCATGATTCTGCTGCTGCCACCCATACCCTTAACCTTAATGAGATAATTTCTGAACTTAAGAAAAGCCCTGATTTTAAGGCAATGAGGGCTGGTCACCCTGATGTAAAGGTTGTATTTGATCTTGAGATACCCCTTGATAATATCAAGGGTGCCTCCGCGCAAATAACAAAATCGGTGATGAATATATTGCGTAATTCGGTTGAATCGATAAACGGACAGGGCAGGGTCACTGTATCCACCGCAAACAGGAGACTTAAAGCCCCTGAAAGGGGATATAAGCAGATGATTGCAGCAGGAGATTATGTCACGGTCACCATTCAGGATACTGGTAATGGCATGACCGAAAAGGATATTTCAAGGCTTTTTGAACCTTTTTATACTAAAAAGGTGATGGGAAGAGGCGGGTCAGGGCTAAGCATGGCTGTTGTATGGGAAACCATCAGGCAGGTCAATGGCTATATCAATATAATCAGCGCTGAGGACAGGGGGACAACCTTTACCCTTTACTTCCCTGTAACCGGTGATAATGACAGAAAAAAGGCGCCTCATGATGAGATGGTTAATTGCAGGGGAAACGGGGAATCCATGCTTATAGTAGATGATATGGCTGAACAGAGAGAACTCGCATGCGCTATCCTGAAAAGGCTTGGATATTCAGTCTGCTCTGTACCCTGCGGTGAAGAGGCAGTGGAGTATCTCAGGGCTAAAAAGGCGGACATGGTCATACTGGACATGATCATGGACCCGGGCATAGACGGCCTTGAGACCTTCAAAAGGATATCTGAATTCAGACCGGATCAGAGGTTTGTTATTGTAAGCGGTTATGCTGAGACCGAAAGGCTTAAGGAGATACAGAGAATGGGCTGCCATTTCTGTATTAAAAAACCCTATTCTATCGCTGAAATCGGTGAGGCTGTCAAAAAGGGGCTTGGCGTCCTGTAAACCCTTTATTGCTTTGTTACAACAGGTAAACGATATTTTCCTTTAGTTTCTAGTATGTTATGTCGATTATAATGCATAGGCCCATTTCTTTTGATCTTAAAAATAAAGGGAATCATTTTATATGAACAATAATCCGGAAAAACAAATTCAAGCTGAAAACCCTCTTCTCATGGAATTTGATCACAGCAGATTCAGAGATTTCATTGCCGGAAAAGAAGAGTGGCTCATGAAACAGATACTCTTTTATGCAAAAAGGCATGACTACTCAAGGTACACATCCACACTCATGGAGGCCTGGCGTTTATCCATTTCAGGGATATCATATAACCTTATCACATCCTCTTCACACGACCTTGAACTCTCTCCTGATGAAGATTATACAAGAGACCCTGCCGCAGCCTTTGGAATACTTGAGGCAAAGCGTCACAGGGAGCGTGGTGTCAGTCTCTCCATGTTTCTGGGGCTTCTGAAATACTACAGGCAGTCTTACATGGACCTGATTGAACAGGAGATTGAGCCTGGCGCATACAGAGACAAATGCAGGATCAGGACTGAGAGATTTTTTGACCGGATGGAGCTTGGTTTCTGTACAGAGTGGTGCTCTCAGACTGAAAACGCAAAATTAAAGGAACTACAATCTAAAAACAGAGAGATACTCAATGAAAAAAACAGGTATCTCTCCATCTTTGAAACCATACATGCCCCTGTTGTACTGATAAATGAAGAGAACAGGGTGGAAAATTATAACCAGGCATGGAATGAACTCTTTGAGGAGTCATCCATACCCGGTTCCATTTATTATAACAGGGATATGAAACCCGGTAAAAAGGCGCCCGGATTCCTGGATGAAATCCTGCCTTTATTACAGAATGATGTCAATGATTATACCCTTGAAAAGAAACTGGTTACTAAAAATGGGGTAAGATTTTTCCAGATACGAATAAAAAGGATGCTTGATATCAGTGAAAAGTACCATGGCATGGTTATCATACTTAATGATATTACCGACATTAAAAAGGCTGAAAAGGACAGGGTATACAAGGAAAAGCTGGAAGGTGTGCTTGAGATGGCAGGTGCAGTATGCCATGAAATAAATCAGCCGCTTCAGGTTATTATGGGGCAGTCAGAGATTATCAAGCTTGGATCAGGCAAGGATAGCCCCATTAATAAAAATCTTGATATCATAACTGCTCAGATAGAAAAGATGGGCGAGATAACTAAAAAGCTTATGAACATAACGAAATATGAGACAAAGGCTTATCTTACAAAGACAATAATAGATATTGAAAAGGCATCACCTGAAAAGGGCAGAAATTCTACAGAATATATTGATTAAGTTATTCTTACAGTTTTCTTCTGTTTACAACTTAAGGAGAAGTAATAATGGGCAATCATACGATATTACTGGTAGATGATGACTCCGGTGTAAGAAACGCAATTGAAAGAATCCTGCGCAATGAACCATATCAAAGGATGTATGCATCAGATGCAATTGAAGCCCAGAAATATATCAGGAGAAATAAGGTTCATCTGGTTATTACTGATATTATGATGCCAGGCATTATGGGAAACCCGATCCAGATTAAGCAGATTTTTGACAATGTAATAAAAAATGCGATTGATGCAATGGAGAAGTCAGAGCAGAAACAACTGACCATTGAGATATTTGAAAAGGATGGATTTATAGTATTAAAGTTTTCAGACACAGGAGAAGGTATTCCTAAGGAAAATATCGCAAAGGTATTTGAACCTGGTTTTACGACAAAGCCGATAGGCAAAGGTTCCGCAGTTATTATTTGCCTCCCTGTTAAAATAGAAATTGAATAGTGATAAAAATGTCATTAGTAGGAATCTGATATGGGTCACTTTAAAGTATGTCCATCTTGCTGCCAGGCATGGGAATCTAGATCGGATTTTATTGTTGATGATCAACTAGAATTGAATGGGTATAAATCGGATTTCGAAAAGTTGGAATATGGTTTGTTTTTCTTTACTCACAAAAAACCGGGTTGTTATTCAACAATGACTATTAATGTTATGGATTTTAGAGACCTTTATTCAGGTGAAATATATCAGGAGCGCAAAACAGGAAGTGAAGAATGTCCAGGGTATTGTCTTGATAGTGAACAATTCAGTAGATGCAATGCGTTATGTGAATGTGCATATGTAAGAGAGATAATTCATATTTTAAAGAATAAATAAGGAGAACTATGTCAATATTAGTTGCAGATGATTCATCTGTATCAAGAGAGTTACTTGCGAAAACTCTTAGGAAATGGGGATTTGATGTATTTACTGCAAATAATGGTCTTGAAGCCCTTGAGGTTTATAAAAACAACAGGATCAATATTGTCATTACCGACTGGGTAATGCCCAATATGGACGGGCTTACACTATGTGAAGAAATCCGAAAATTCATTAAGAACAGCTATACTTATATCATCATTATTACAGCAAAAGATCAGAGTTCAGATATCAAAGAAGCGTTAGATAAAGGGGCTGATGAATATATTACAAAGCCTATTGATATGGAAAGGCTGAGGGTAAGCCTGAAAACCGCACGCCGTATAATATCTCTATCTGAAAATCTGAATCTTGAAATCGATAAAAACAAGCTGCTCCTTGAAAACATGAAAGAAGGATTATTAAGGGTAGATCACGAAGGGATACTAACCTTCGTTAACGATAGCCTCTGTCAGATGCTCGGATATACCAGAGAAGAACTAATAGGAAAAAAAATCCTCTCCATCCATGAAAAAGAGGATAATGAGATAGCTGAACGGAAGTTGAATAGGAGAAGGGAGGGAATAGGTGATTCGTATGAGTTGAATTATATAACTAAAGAAGGCGGTGTAATCCCTACTCTTGTATCAGCAAAACCTATTTTTAATTCATCAGGGCAGCATGATGGGACTGTTGTTGTTATTACAGATATCTCAAAAATCAAACAGGCAGAACAGGAAAGAAAATTGATCGAGGCACAGCTCAGGCAGTCTGATAAAATGGCCTCTATCGGTCAGCTTGCAGCAGGCGTGGCCCATGAGATAAATAATCCTACAGGTTTTGTAAGCAGCAATCTGAATACATTATCCACCTACATAAAAGACTACAATATAATTATTGACCGGTATGAGGCCCTTGTAAAGCAGCTGGAAAACAGCGGGAAATCAGATGATTTTGCTGATTTTCTGCAAGAGATCAAAGAGCAGGAGGATAATATGGATATCGGTTTTTTAAAAGACGATATCTCCCAACTGATACATGAGAGCCTTGAGGGCACCGAGAGGATCAAAAAGATAGTGCAGGATTTAAAGGATTTTGCGCACCCTGGTGATGATAAACCCAAGTATGCAGATATTAACAGGTGTATTGACTCTACCCTTAATATTGTATGGAATGAGATCAAATATAAGGCGCAGGTTAAAAAAGAATATGGTGATTTACCTGAAGTACTCTGTTTCCCACAGCAGCTCAATCAGGTCTTTGCAAATATCCTGGTCAATGCTGCTCAGGCCATTACTGAGCAGGGTGAGATCAGCATAAGGACAAGTCTGTCAGATGAAAATATTGAGATCACAATAAGTGATACCGGATGCGGAATACCAAAAGAAAGCCTGACAAAGATATTTGACCCCTTTTTTACAACCAAGGATGTTGGTAAAGGAACAGGCCTGGGGCTCAATGTGGCTTATAATATTGTAAAAAAACATAATGGAAAAATATCTGTAGAAAGTGAAGTAGGGTGTGGTACAACATTTACTATACTCGTTCCTGTAAATAATACCGATGAAAGCTTGAGTGCCAGTACTTCTGGGAAGGATTCTGTTTAATCAATTGAACTTCATATGAGGAAACATAATGGAATTAAAGTATAAACATACAATCATGGTTGTTGATGATGAGGTGCCTATTACCAAGACCCTTAATAGACTGTTGCGAAAAGAGGGGTTTGGTGTAATCGAGGCAAACAGCGGTGCGGATGCCCTGGAGATATTAGGCAAGCTTGAAAAACCTGTGTCAGGTATTATTTCTGATCAGCGTATGCCCGGTATGACAGGGTCACAATTAATGGAAAAGGTAAAAAAGATAGTGCCTGATGGTTTCAGGATACTGCTTACCGGCTTTGCCGATATTAATGCCATTACTGATGCCCTGAACCTCGGGCAAATCCACAGATACATAACAAAGCCGTGGAACGATGCCGAGCTTATTTTCCATATACGAGAGGCATTGTATCAATATGAACTAATCCTTGAAAACAAAAGGCTTAACAATCTGGTAAAAAAGCAAAATCTGGAGCTGAAGAAGATAAACAAATCCCTTGAACAAAAGGTTGAAGAGAGGACCAGGGAAATTCAGGTAAAAAACCAGGAGCTTGAACAGGGCCTTTATAACACTGTAAGGGCATTTGCATCACTGGTGGATAATAGCTCGCCTGCTATGGAAGGGCATGGAAGGCGTGTCAGCCTTATGTCAAAACAGCTGGCCCAGGCATTGAAACTCTCTGAAATAGAAATAATGAATGTGGAGATTGCAGCTCTGTTGCATGACATCGGTAAAATTGGCCTTCCTGAAAGGTTATTTTTTATTGATAGCTCAAAAATGTCAGAAGAGGAGAAAGGATTATATAATAATCATCCTGAAGAGGGTCAGGGTGTGGTAAAGTTTATACACAAACTTGATCATGTGGGGCTGTTAATCAGGTCACATCATGAGAGATATGATGGCAGAGGCTTTCCGGATCAGCTCAGCGGGGATCTCATTCCACTGGAATCACAGATTATATCGGTGGCAGACAGATATGACAAGATCGTTCACCTTGGTATAGACAAAGAAAAATGCATTAAGGATTATCTCAGGGAGAGAAATATTACTCAGGACCATTTTGCTCCTGAAGCGCTTATTAAGGCAGCAGCAGCTTTTTATATTAAAAAAAATGCATTTATCGAGTTTGCGCCGGATGTTGTTAAGGTCTTTCTTAATTATATAGAAAAACAGGGGGTAAATGATGAGGATGAAAAAGAGATACCGGTAGAAAAAATTATTGCAGGAATGATACTTTCAAGATCCCTCTATACAACAAATGGCCGATTTTTACTCCCATATAACACCAAACTGACACCAGACCTTGTAAACAAGCTGAAGGCGCTCCAGCAGCGTAACCCGATAATTGGCAATATCTATGTGAAAAAGAAAATATAAAAGAGAGGCCGGCTTTATATTTAAGGAGATCAATCCGGTGGAGAAGAAAAAAACAATATTGATCGTCGATGATGAAGAGTACGTTATAAACAGCCTTAAACGCATGCTGCACAGGGACGGCTACAGGATTTTGACAGCCCTGAGCGCTGAGGAGGGCTATAAAATAGTGAGTGAAAACAACGTTCAGCTTATCATGTCCGATCAGAGGATGCCAGGCGAAAGCGGCACCGAATTCTTAGCTAAAATCAAGGTAGATTTTCCGGATATAATTAGAACAATCATCTCAGGTTATACAAATGTGGATTCCATAACCGAGTCTATCAATAAGGGGCATATCTATAAATATTTTAATAAACCCTGGGATGAAAATAACCTGAGGCTGGAGATAAAGCAGTGTTTTGAACAGTATGAATTAATAAGGAAGAACCGGGAACTTAATGAACTTATAGTGAAAAAAAACGAAGAGCTGGAACATATCAATGATGAACTGGTAAGGATAAACACAAACCTGGAATCAATAGTGCATGAAAGGACAAAAGACCTTGAGATACAGAATAAGGCACTGGAATTGTTCCGTGCAATTATTGAAGATATGCCTCTTCCGGTGATTGGCATAAGCTCAGACGGCATGATAGTGATGAGAAATAAAAAGGCACTGGATATAACTTTTGGCAATGCTGGGTTTGAGGTTGGTAATTACATCTCTGATTGTTTCCCCAGTTATTTAAATGAACACATTGACAGGACAATCAAAGAAGGCGAATTAGATGTGATGAGTGATTGCCCTGTCATGGGCACAAATTTTAAAATATTTATTGCCCCGCTCATTGGTCAATTCAAGGGAAAAGGTGTTACTCTGATATTCGTATGAATAAAACCTGATGTTTTAATCCAAAAGGAGTTAGCTATGGGTGTAAATCTTTCAAAAGAGAAACTAATGAACGAAGTAAAAGCACTCAAAGCAAAATACAAGGTTAAAAAAAGTGTGATTGATGGCTTGTGTGAAGCAATCCAGGAATTAGAAATACTCCAAAAAGAGCTTAGTGCATTAATGAATGGGGCCAAGGCTGTTCTTGCTCAAAAAGGTTTTACTGAATCCGCACGGGCTATTTTTGATCACTGTAAAGATTTAATCGGGGCTACCTCCGGCTATGTTGCCCTGCTTAGTGATGATGGTGAAGAAAATGAGGTGCTTTTTCTTGAGGCAGGCGGGCTACCCTGTAATGTTGACCCTGCGCTTCCCATGCCGATTCGCGGATTACGTGCAGAGGCATATCAAACAAATAAGGCGGTCTACCATAATGATTTTATGAACAGCAAATGGGTTGATTTTATGCCGGCTGGTCATGTTGTCCTGAAAAATGTCATGTTCGCCCCCCTGGTTCTTGATCAAAAAACAGTTGGGATAATAGGTCTCGCAAACAAGAATTCGGATTTTAATGATGATGACGCTAAAATCGCTACAAGTTTTGGCGAACTGGCCGCCATTGCTCTTCAAAACAGTAGAAACCTCGATAAAAGAATCATTGCTGAAATAGAACGTGAAAAGGTAATATTGGAGCTGAACCAGGCCCTGTCTGATGTTAAAAGATTAAGCGGGCTTTTACCCATTTGCTCCTATTGTAAAAAAGTACGTGATGACAAGGGGTACTGGACTCAGATTGAAGCTTATATTCATGAACATTCTGAGGCCGATTTCAGCCACAGCATATGTAATGAATGTATGGAAAAATATTACCCGGATATGGATACTCCTGATGAAAATGAATAGGTGATCAGTGCCCATTTTGTACTTCTTATTTAAAGGAGGGTGTAATAATGGTCCATTCATCACAGCAGAAAATTCTGGAAGAAAGAATTAGAGAACTTGAAAACAAAATAAAGGATATGGAAGAGGCCAATAATGCACAAAAGGCCTTGAGAGAAAGCGAAGACGACTTCAAATATGTATTTGAAAACTCCATAATCGGGAAATCAATTACCGATAATTCAGGTAAAATGCATGCGAACAAGGCATTCTCTGACATGCTGGGCTATACACAGGATGAATTCGTAAGATTCACCTGGCGGGATATCACCCTTCCGGATGATATTGAAACTTCTCAAAAAGTTATTGATTCGCTTCGTTCAGGTGAAAAGGATTCCTGGCGCTACACCAAGAGATATATCCATAAAAACGGCTCTATAGTATGGACAGATATAAGCACTGTATTAAGGAGGGATGAGCAAGGGAAACCGCTTTATTTTATGACCACTGTAAGCGATATTACAGAACAAAAGCAAATGGAGAAGGAGATAATCAGAGTATCAAATGAATGGCAAACTACATTTGACTCCACCCGAAGCGCTATCTGGGTTCTTGATAAAAACCAGAAGGTGATACGTTCAAACAGGACATCGGAACAGGTTTTTCAGCAGCCAAATGACCAGATAGTTGGTAAGTACTGCTGGGAGATCGTTCATGGTACAAAACAACCGATCCCTGAATGTCCGACCCTGCGGGTGCGCAATAGCCTGAAACGCGAAGAGATGGAATTACAAGTTGGTGACAAGTGGTTTCATGAAACTGTCGACCCTATATTAGACTCAAAAGGGGTTTATTCCGGTGCAGTGCATATCGTCATGGATGTTACCAATCTTAAACATGCGGAAAATGAATTAAAAGAAAGTGAAGAAAAATTCAGGGCAATATTTGAATCCACCAGCGATGGCATCCTGCTCGCTGATCCTGATTCTAAACAATTTATTATGGCTAATAAGAAGATATGTGAAGTGCTGGGGTATACAAAAGATGAGATTACAGGGTTAACGGTCAAGGATATACACCCGGATGAATCAATTGAATATGTCCTGAAAGAATTTGGCAGGCTTATAAAAAAGGAAATTACGGTTACGGAAGAGATACCTGTAAAACGAAAAGATGGGCATATTTTTTATGCTGATGTCAGCGCTTCACCTATTATGGTAAATGAAAAAAAGTATTTATTAGGCAGTTTCAGAGATACTACAAAGCAGAGACAGAGCAGGGAAGCGCTAAAAAAGGCACAGAGTCAATTATCTCATGCTATGGAAATGGCTCATCTGGGACACTGGGAATATGATGTAGCCACAGACACCTTCACATTCAATGATCAGTTTTACAAAATATTCGGAACCACAGTAGAGGCGGTTGGCGGTTATGAAATGAGATCAGAGGAATATATAAACCGATTCATATATCCTGATGATATCCCTATTGTCAGAGAAGTAACTCAGAAAACCATCAAGGCTGACGATCCTGACTATAAAGAATTGGCCGAACACCGTATCATATATTCTGATGGCTCAATCAGACATATTTCAGCGCTAATTTATGCTATCAAGGATGCTTCAGGTAAAACAATAAAAACCTATGGTGTAAATCAGGACATTACCGACCGGGTCAGGGCTGAAGAGAAGAGAAAAGATATTGAAGCGCAATTGAGACAGGCCCATAAAATGGAAGGGATAGGCACATTGGCTGGCGGTATTGCGCATGACTTTAATAACATCCTTACCCCCATACTGCTTCATTCCGAAATGATTATGATGAGCCTTGATTCAAATGCCCCTTTGCTGAATGATATAAAAGAAATATATAAATCAGCAGAACGGGCCAGGGATCTGGTAAAACAGATTCTGACTTTTTCAAGAAAGAGGCCTGAAGAAAAGATTGTCCTTAAGGCCTCATTACTACTTAAAGAGATAATAAATTTTTTACGTGCTACCATTCCGGCCATTATTGAAATAAGATTTGATAACAGGGCAGAGCATGACATGGTTCTGGCAGACCCTACGCAACTGAATCAAATAGTGCTGAACCTCTGCACTAATGCAGCCTACGCTATGAAAGACAATGGCGGACTATTGGAAATATCCCTTGAAAACGAACATGTACCAGAAGAAAAGGCAAACAGGTTTATTGGCCTGAAACCCGGTTATTATCTTAAGCTCTCTGTAAAAGATACAGGCACAGGTATATCCCCTCAAGTTAAAGAGAAAATTTTTGAACCCTATTTTACAACCAAAGCGGTTGGAGAAGGTACCGGATTCGGATTGGCAATTGTTCACAGTATTGTTCAGAGTTATGGCGGCCAAATAATTGTTGATAGTGAAGTAGGAGCAGGTTCGACTTTTACTGTTTACCTGCCAGCAAAAAAAATCGAGATTGCTACAGTGAAACCCATAACCACAGAGATACCAAGAGGAGATGAAAGCATACTGATTGTTGATGATGAGAAACCTATTGTAAACATAATGAAAAAATATCTTGAAACCATTGGATATAAAGTTACAACCAGAACAAGCAGCTCCGAGGCCCTTGAAACCTTTCGTGACACCCCTGATGCATTTGATCTGGTAATCACAGATATGACCATGCCAGTCATTACAGGTGAAAGCCTTGCAAAGGTATTACTGGATATAAAGCCTGAACTGCCCGTGATTTTATGTACAGGTTTCAGCAACAAAATTGATGAAAAAAAGGCTAAAGAAATAGGTATCAGTGCTTTTATTATGAAACCGATTGTTATGGGAGATTTGGCTAGAACAATCCGGAAGGTTATGGATAATTTAAAGTAATCCTTCAAATATATTTCTTATTCCATGATTGCTAAAAAGGTATTGAAGTAATATGCTGATTTCAAGGCTATAAAGAAAAAGGAATAACGTGATGACATCTGATCGGGGTAAAAAGCATTATTTCTATCTTTTCTTATACCTATCTATTAGCTTCTTTACACACCTATATTCAGTAATTCCATCTGCACAGGCTGCTGAGAAGACTGTTCGGGTTGGAATCTATGAAAACGCCCCAAAGGTTTTTACCTCCGAATCCGGTAAACCCTCAGGGATCTTTATTGATATTATAGAATCTATCGCAAAAGATGAAGGGTGGCGGCTTCAATATGTTCCTGGAACATGGGGTGAAGGACTGGACAGACTTATAAAAGGTGAGATAGATCTTATGCCCGATGTCGTCCATACCTCGGACAGAGAGAATATCTACTCTTTTCACAAGGTGCCTGTTCTAACCTCCTGGTTTCAGGTTTATGCCCGTAAAGGCAGTGGGATAAAATCCATATTGGACCTCCATGGAAAACGCATAACAGTTCTTGAGCGTTCTGTTCAACAAGAGGCTTTTACCAGATTAGCTGAGAGCTTTGAGTTGAAAAGCATCATTATTCCATTGCCTGATTACCAGACTATTTTTGAAAGGATAGTAAATGGTGAAGCTGATGCAGCCATTACCAATCGTTTCCATGGGCTGGTACACGCAAAAAAGTACGGCCTTGAAGATACAGCAATAATCTTCTACCCTTCCGAGCTTTATTTCGCTGCGCCTAAAGGGGCTAATAAAAATCTGCTGATAGCTATAGACAGGCACCTGACTATTCTTAAAAAAAATCCCCAATCGATTTATTATGATTCATTAAAGAGATGGACTTCTGAAGATATTCAATTTAAACTTCCAGCATGGACAAAGACTATTGGAATGATCACAGGAATAATCCTTTTAACTAGCCTTGCAGTAAGTATCTTTTTAAAGCATCAGGTGAAAAAGCGCATCCGGGAAATAAACGAAATGAATGAAATGTTGCGTGCAAGCGAGAAAAAATACCGGGAGCTTGTGATGTCTGCCAATAGTATTATTTTACGCTGGACGCGTGACGGGCGGATTACCTTCCTGAATGAATTTGGGCAAAGGTTTTTTGGCTATACTGAAAAAGAGATTCTTGGCCGTCATGTAGTCGGGACAATAGTCCCTGAGACAGAAAGCACAGGCAGAGATTTACGACCTTTGATGGAAGATATCTTAGCCGATCCTAAAAAGATTGAGCGTAATATTAATGAGAATATGCGCCGAAATGGTGAACTGGTCTGGATCGAATGGACAAACAAAATCGTACTCGATGAACAGAATCAGATAAAGGAAATCATGAGTATCGGTTTAGATATCACTGACCGGAAGCATGCTGAAGAAGAGATACATAGTCTCCATAATGATTTGCAGCGTCATGCTGAAAACCTGGAAAAACGCGTGCAAGAGCGAACCGCAGAGCTGGCGGTTGCCAAAGAGAAGGCAGAGTCGGCAGACCGGCTTAAATCTGCATTTCTCGCTACCATGTCCCATGAATTGCGCACACCTCTGAACTCTATTATCGGCTTTACAGGCATCATGATAAAGGAACTGGCGGGTCCACTTAACCAGGAACAACATAAACAATTAGGCATGGTTCAAAACAGCTCCAGGCATCTCTTAGCCTTAATTAATGATGTGCTCGATATTTCCAAGATTGAAGCTGGGCAACTGGATCTCTTTTTATCATCTTTTGAATTAAGACAATCAATAGAGGCGATGACCAGCCTGGTTAGCCCGCTGGCCGAAAAAAAAGGCTTGGATTTGAAGGTTGAAATCGCAAATGATGTTGAAAGAGTAACTACAGATCAGCGTCGGCTTGAACAGATCATTCTAAATCTTTTAAACAATGCGGTAAAGTTCACTGAAACGGGATATGTGGCAGTTTCATGCGAACGGGGTAATGGTGAATACATCCTATCTGTTACGGATACCGGCATAGGCATTGGGGAAGAAGAAATACCTAAACTTTTTCATCCATTTCATCAGGTTGATACAGGGTTGGCACGTAAACACGAAGGTACCGGTCTTGGCCTTTCCATATGCAGGAAGCTGATAAATATAATGAGCGGATCTATTGATGTTCGAAGCCAAATGGGTCAGGGAAGCACCTTCACTATTCGTTTGCCAATAGAGAAAGGAGGTTCAGTATGAAAAATACTCTGTTGATAATTGAAGACAACCAGCAGAATTTTTACATGATGCAATTTCTACTCGAAAAAAATGGTTTTAATATCATTGGCGCAGAAAACGGCCGGGATGGTATAGCTAAAGCCTTACTCCACAGACCGCAGGCCATATTGCTGGATATCCAGCTTCCTGAAATGGACGGCTATGCCGTTGCTGCGGAGCTCAAAAAACACAGTGAACTGAATGAAGTGCCAATTATTGCTGTCACATCATATGCCATGATGGGAGACCGTGACCGGATAATCGCTGCCGGTGCAACGGGTTACATAGAAAAACCAATCAATCCGGATACCTTTGTTTCCCAGATTAAAGAGTACCTGCCGAAAAAATCTTATTAGTGGGAGAGTGATAATGAAAGTACTTATTGTGGATGACAGGGAAGATAACCGATACCTGCTTGAAGTCCTCCTCAAAGGAAATGGTCATGAAGTCGAAACGGCGGCAAATGGTGCAGAGGCATTTGAAAAGCTCAAGGTCGAGGGAATAGATTTGATTATCAGTGACATCCTGATGCCGGTTATGGACGGTTTTCAATTGTGCCAGAAGGTAAAATCAGATGAAAAGCTTCGGCGTATTCCTTTCATTTTTTATACTGCAACTTACACTGGGCCACAAGATGAGGCGCTTGCAAATAAAATTGGCGCAGATCGTTTCATTGTCAAACCCTGTGAACCGGACCTGTTTATTAAGGCGGTTCAGGAAGTGATGACAGCAGTAAGAAAACCGGATACTAATCCAAACCCGATAATGGTACATGAAGAAGAAATGCTCAAACTATACAATGAACGACTGGTGAGAAAACTAGAGCAAAAGATGTTGCAGTTGGAAAAAGAGGTGCAGGTAAGAAAAGAGACAGAAGAGGAACTACGTAAAGCAAATTCCTTCCTTGATTCTATCTTTGAAAATATTCCTGATATGATTTTCCTTAAGGATGCTAAACAACTTCGGTATGTCCGGTTCAACAAGGCTGGAGAGGACATTCTGGGTTATTCAAGAGATGAACTCATTGGCAGGAGTGACTATGATTTCTTTCCAAAAGAACAGGCGGAATCTTTTACTGAAAATGATCGAAAAGTTATAAGCAGTAAAGAGGTTTTGGATATTTCTGAGGAGGAACTGCAAACTCGCTGCAAGGGTGCCCGAATTGTACACACCAAAAAGGTGCCCATAATTGATTCGAAAGGTGATCCTTTGTACATCCTGGGCATTTCAGAAGATATCACCGATTTGAAAAAGGCAGAAGTGGAACGTAACAAATTGAACGTCCAGTTGCATCAGGCCCAAAAACTTGAATCTCTCGGGAATCTTGCCGGTGGGATCGCACATGACTTTAACAATATCCTTTCAGTAATAATAGGATTCACTGAGATGGGGTTATTGGATGTTAATAAAGGCTCAAATATTGAAGAAAGTTTGCAGGAAATATATAAGGCCGGAATAAGGGCCAAGGATCTGGTTAAGCAAATACTGACCTTTGCAAGGCGCTCTGATGAGGAGATTAAACCGGTAAAGGTAAAATATATAATAAAAGAGGTGCTTGAATTTCTGCGATCTTCAATCCCCACCACGATCCAGATTAAACAGAATATACAAAGTGACTCGTCAATAATGGGAAATCCTACCCAGTTGCATCAGGTGCTGATGAACCTGTGTACAAACGCCGCTCATGCAATGGAAGAGGATGGAGGCGTTTTGGAAATCAGCCTGGACGATATCAGATTTGATGTAAACCGGCTAATCAAGGGGGAGGAGCTGATGCCTGGAGAATATGTAAGGTTAAAGGTGTCAGATACCGGTATTGGAATATCGCCAGAGGTTATCGGAACCATATTTGAACCATATTTTACTACAAAAATGCAGGGGAAAGGCACCGGATTGGGCCTTGCCCTTGTTCACAGCATTGTTGACAGCTATGGAGGCAAGGTTGATGTTAAAAGTGAATTGGGTAAAGGTTCGGTTTTTGAGGTTTATATACCAGTCACTGAAAAGATTGGGTTAAATACTCCGGATGAAAAAGAGAAGCTGCCCGTTGGAACTGAGCGAATACTGTTTGTGGATGATGAAGCCGCAATAGCTAAAGTGGGCAGTCAGTTAATCAAACAATTGGGTTATATGGTTATAAGTTGTACAAGCAGTATTGAGGCGCTTGAATTATTCCGGCAAAAACCTGATGAATTTGATCTGATAATTACTGATACCACCATGCCGGGCATGTCCGGTGATAAACTTGCAATTCAGTTGATGAAAATAAGAAAGGATATACCTGTAATTTTATGCACCGGATACAGTAAAAAGATATCAGAAGATATCTCCAGGCAGATAGGGGTTAAAGAACTGATATACAAACCTTTTATCATGGCTGATCTGGCAAGAAAAATAAGGAGCGTTCTTGATGAAGTTAAGCGCGTAAAGTAGGTTGTATATTGAGCTTTAAAGGATAGAACAGCAAGCAGGCTGTAACCAAAAGGGAAAACAAACTACTAATTCTTTATGAAGATATATCGGCCTGAGGGTAATACTGTTAAATCCAGCTTACTACCTTCTCCCATTTTTTTTGTAATTACCTTAGAGAAGGCATTGACAATCTCCGGATCAAAAGATTTTCCCGATAGACCTACAATTTC
>JAFGFM010000130.1 GCA_016931115.1 Deltaproteobacteria bacterium
ACCCCCATGCCCGGCACGAAAAGCCATCCGAAAATAAACAGGGGGCTTAAGGCAACATGAAAAATCTTGCTAAATATACCTATTATCATGGGCCTGATTGTATCACCTGATGACTGCATTATGCTCTCGCAAACCATCCCGGTACTCATAATAACCGCACCGCAGAAATTCACCTTAAGATAGGCACTGCCCAGCCTGAGCACCTCTGCTTCAACCCCCATTAAACTGAGTATAGTGTCTGAGAAAATTATTCCAATGGCGGCGATGATTACAGAAAGACCCATTGCGATTAAAAATGCCTGCCTCGCAACCCTTACTGCATCATCAGGCTGCTTCATGCCGATGAACCTGGCTATAAGGGCCCTTGCGCCTATGGCAACACCCATCATGGCAGTCATGACAAACATTACAATCATACCAGAGACTCCCACCGCAGCAATGGCGTCAGGGCCCAGCCGCCCCACCCATATCATATCAATGGTAGGCCCTATCATCATCATAATGTTGCTTATTATCATGGGCCAGGAGAGGAGCAGGAGATTCTTAAATATGTTGCCCCTGGTCCAGTCCTTGACAACCCTTTCTCCTGCACCTGATTTTTTTATCTCTGTGTCCTGCATTTATGATCCCTTTTTTAATAAAAGCTCTATCCCGCACATGAGAAAGGTATGGGCAGAGGGCATCTTCTTAACTGCGTCTGAAAATGCAATGGCCGTATCAACACCATACCTTTCAAGATCTGCCCTTTTGGTGATTTGTCCGAGCCTTAAAAGGTTAAGCATTGCAGCGGAATTAGAAGATGGGATAGCCCCGTCATATATCTCCCTTTTTCTAACAGGAAGGGGCTCCCCGTTATCAGGTGTAAAAAAGAGGCCGCCCCTCTCTTTGTCATAAAAATGGGCCAGAAAATAATCATTTAATTGCAGCGCAAGTTCCAGAAACCTTGCGTCAGCGGTTGCCTCATATAGATTAATAAGACCCCAGATAAAAAATGCATAATCATCTGCATTGCCATTGATCTTTGCCTCGCGCTCCCTGTATCTGTGCAGGAGCCCTCCATCACTGTTTCTCATCTGTTCAATGACAAACTCTGCTGCCTTTATTGCAGAAGATGCATACTCGCTGTTTTCAAGCACCTTTGCGCCAAGGGCAAGGGCTGCGATCATTAGGCCATTCCAGTCAGTGAGGATCTTATCATCCATGTGCGGGTGAATCCTCTTTTCGCGCTCCAAAAAAAGGATGTTTACTGCCTTTGATATCTTATCCTGAAGCACGTTAAGGGGTATGTTTTTCTCAAGGGCGATCTCTTCAAGCGGTTTTGTAAGATACAGTATATTTGAGCCTGTTATTTCTCCGGTGGATTCCTCTGAGAAATTCCCAGCTTTCTTTACATTAAAGATATCTGTTATAAGATCGGCGTCATCACCAGGGAGAACCTTTAACTCCTCCTCTTTCCAGACATAGAATTTGCCCTCTTCCCCTTCACTGTCCGCATCAATGGCAGAATAAAATGCACCTTCAGGGGATAAGAGGTCTCTCATGACAAATCCAAATATTTCATCTGCTGTTGAGGCATATTCCCTTTTCCCTGTAGCCTGATATGCCTCCAGATAAGCAATTGCAAGCATGGCCTGGTCATAGAGCATCTTTTCAAAGTGGGGAAGGAACCACTTGCTGTCTGTTGAGTACCTGTGGAATCCGAAGCCGACATGGTCATATATTCCTCCAAGCCTCATATGAAAAAGGCTCTTTTCTGCCATCTGAAGGGCCTTTTCATTGCCGGTGCGCTTAAAGTACCTGAGCAGGAAAAGAATATTATGGGGGCTTGGGAATTTGGGCATCATACTGAATCCACCTGACGCCTCATCAAACCTGTTAAATAGCTCTTTATAGGCCCTGTCTGTTACAGATGCATTAACAGCCTCACCGGGTATAAGGTTATCTATATTATTAAGCGCCGACTCTATCTTTAAAGCGAATTCCTGCACCTCGCCCCTTCTGTTATGCCACAGATCCATTAACCTTGGGATAAGCTCCATCATGCCTATCCTGCCTGGCTGTGTGTTTTTGGGGAAATAGGTGCCTGCATAGAAAGGGATTTTTTCAGGGGTCATTATTATTGTTAAAGGCCAGCCACCGCTCCCTGTTAGCATCTGGCACGCAGTCATATAGATATTATCAAGGTCAGGCCGCTCCTCCCTGTCTACCTTGATGGAGATAACATTATCATTCAGGAGCTTTGCCACCTCGTTATCAGTGAAGGATTCCCTCTCCATCACATGACACCAGTGGCATGTGGAGTAGCCTATGGAGAGGAATATCGGCCTGTCTGATTCCCTTGCCTGGTTAAACGCATCATCGCACCAGGGGTACCAGTCAACCGGGTTATGGGCATGCTGCAACAGATAGGGGCTCTTTTCATGGATGAGTCTGTTCATTTTTATCTCCGCATATTTTAATTAACAGGCAGCCTGATCTCTATATCAGTCCCCTCATTTTTTCTGCTTGAAACCTTTATCTCTCCACAGTGGTTCATAACGATCTGCTGAACCATTGTCAGCCCAAGGCCGGCGCCTGTCTTTTTGGATGTAACAAAGGGGTCATACAGGGTGGCTATCTCCTCATCCTCAATACCTGTGCCGGTATCTGTAACCTCAATGATTACATGATTCTCGAGGCTCTTTACTGTCAAACTCAACTCTCCGCCATTTATCATGGATTCAAGTGCATTTTCAAATATGTTGGAAAGGGCGGTGTATATCTGTGATTCATCAAGGTCAATAACCGGAAGGGCCTTATCAACCGATAGCCTGATGATGACCCCCTGTTTTTCTGCCGTGGTTTTGAATGCCTTTAATATGCGGTCAATCACAGTGGTGATGCTTCCTTTTTTAAGATCTGCACCCTGGACCTCTGCGAGCCTGCCCACCTGCTTGACCAGGCGCTCAAGCCTCGCTGTTTCACCGAGTATGATTTCCGTATAGTTGTATGCATCAGGGTCATGCATGAAACGGGTTTTAAGCCTTCTGGCAAAGCCCCCTATTACCATAATCGGGTTTCTAATTTCATGTGCAACACTGTTTACCAGCTGCCCCATTGCAGCAGCCCTTTCTGTGCGGATCAGCCTTTCACGGGCAGATTTCAGGTCCTGGTTTGTCAGCTCATAATCATGTTCAAGCCTCTCATAAAGCCGCGCATTTTCTATCGCAACCGCAATAAGCTGTGAGAGGCTGGTAAGTATCTCTATATCCTGCTCATTGAAATTCTCACCGCTCTTTTTGTTAAGCACCTGGATAGCGCCCATTGCCTTCCCTCTGATAAATAAAGGGACACATACGAGCGACCTTGTTTTGAAACCGATCAGAAGATCAAGCCTGTTGCTGAATCTCTTTTCCTTCTTCACATCATTTATCACCATTGGCGTGCCTGTCTTTACAACATGACCGGCTATTCCCTCTCCCAGTTTTACGCGGATATTTTTTATTGGTTCTTTCTTTTCGCCACGCGCGAGCCGTATAAAAAGATCCCCTTTTTCCTCATCCTTTTCATAGATGGTGCTTGCCTCTGCATTGATAAATTCTTCAGCGCAGTTCATGGCATTATCTAGTACAGTCTCTATCTTGAGGGATGAGTTGATAAGGGTGCTGAATTTGAGAAGCGTCTTCAATTCATGGTGATAAAGATCATCCTTGCTCTCAGCCATATTAATCTCCGGGGTTTATGGATGTTAAAGGGCTCAATCATACTATTATTTAAGGGCAGAGGCAACTACCCGAAGAGAACTAGGTCAAAAGGGTTGAAACCGGCACCATGGATATATCTGTGGTCCTGATGTTATTGTAAAAACCTCTTACTGCCCTGGCGGTTTCAGGAAAGGGATGTCCGATCCCGGTTGCATGGCCGAAGAGCTGCGCAAGCCCCTTTAAATTTTCAAGCTGCATGGCTATATGCGCCTCATCCTGGACATTGTCTATAAAGATGTTCCTTCTTGCAGCAGAGATATTCATTGTTCTTGCTGTCCGGTATCCTGTAGAGCGGTTGGTGGTAAGGCTGTCCACAAAAAAGAGACCGCTTTCCCTTACAACCGTGAGCGCCTCCTTCATCTCATTTCCGCATGCGGTAAACCTTGATCCCATGTGATTGTTGATGCCGGTTACATAGGGGGTCTCATTAATGTTTTCCTTTATTGTATTGGTTATTTTATCAAGCGGGTCTTCAACATATACTGCGCCTGGCCCCGGATCAACAGCTGGGTCAAGGGGCTCCATAGGCTGATGGAGCATTATCTCATAACCAAAAGAATGTATCTTTTCCGCAAGAGGTGCGGACATGGGCAATTTGGGGAGTATTGAAAAGGTCAGGCAGGCACCAATATCAAGAAATTCGTATAATCTATCCTTGCTGAAGCCTATATCGTCTATAATAATCGCTATTTTGGGATTAGTAGTGCATGCACGGGCAACCGAGGTTGAAAGACCTTTAAAACCAAGGAGACTACCAGCAAAAAACAGGGCGGTTTTAAATAAAAAGGCCCTTCTTCCCATAATCAAGTCTTTTTCCGGCATCCCATGACCCTTGTTTTGAATCAATATGAAGAGTTTGGGGTCTTTTACAATAATTTGTGGTACTGGTCAAGGATTAATCTATATGTTGTATAAGAAACCGAATAAAAACCTGTTTCTCTTTTTAGGGGCTTTGAATAAGGATAACTGTAATTGATTCCAGCTGCTTTTTGCTGATTTAATAGTAGTTTCAGATTTTTTATGTTGATTTTTCATTATTTAAGGCTTAAAGAAAAACGGATAGTTCAATATCGGAAACCAAATCAACGAAGGTCAAAAAAGGAGGATTCACAATGGCAAAGTCTAAGTATGGAAAATACATAATCAAGGAACCTCTGGAAGTAGGCGGTAATGCACCGACCCTGCACATTTGCGCTGAAAAGGGTTGTGTCGGCGAAGGCATTAAGGTTCCTGTAGAGGTTCAGCTTCTTGTCATAACCGATCCGGTTAAGTTCCCTCACCCTGCCCATTCCCATGATGGAGATGAGATCTTTTTCATCTTTGGCGCTAATCCGAAAAATTATTATGATTTTGACGCTGAGATTGAGGTCTGTTTTGGAAAAGAGGGGGAGAAACATATAATAGATTCAACCTGTATCCTTTATATGCCCAAGGGTTTGATACATGGCCCGATCAACATCAAAAAGGTGAACAAACCTTTTCAGTGGATGCATGTGTTATTCGCACCCAAATACGACATGTCAACAGGAGATGTCTCTCTGCATCCCGGACATCCGCGTAAGCATTATACAGCAGCGCAGATTAAAAAACTGAAAAAGGGAGAACCCGCAGAAAAAAAACCGGCAGCTAAAAAAGCTGTAACAAAAAAAGCAGCCGTAAAGAAAACCGCAGCTAAAAAAGTAGTAGTTAAAAAAGCTACAGTTAAAAAAGCCGCGGTAAAAAAGGCAGCAGTTAAAAAACCAGCAGCAAAAAAATCTAGATAAAAATCTGGCCCCGCACCTGTTGCGGGGCCTTAAAAGTAAAAACCAGACAGATCTAAGGCATCAAATAAAATCTTTCAAAAGGATCAGGAAAAATGGACAATGAAAGACGCAGAACCCTTTTTGAACTTTACAAAAAAAGCAGTGATGAAGATCTGGAGCAGCTCCTTCTTGAGGGAAAAGAGAGTTATGAAGATGGGGCATATGACCTTATAGTTGCAGAGGCAAAGAGAAGGCATATTCATACAGGCACTGACTATATTGAACCTGATTATGATGAAGATGAAGCAGAATATACCGAGGCCATAAAAGAGATCCGGTTTGATATGATGAGCGATCCAGACCTTATGGGGGTACTTGTAAACATACATCAGCTGGATGAACTCAATTTTCACCTTGCATCTGCTGAGGCAATCAGGAGAAGGATAGACGCAACAGATATAAGGGCATACAGGAAGACCGTGCAGCAGGAAAGATCCGCTGAACCTGTCGAAGTTGAAATGATAGAAAACCCCCGGCCCCTTATCATAGTAAAGACTATTGATGAGGCTGGATTTTATGCAGAGGCCCTTGAAGGTGAGGGCATACCCTATGAGTTACAGATTTTAGTGGATGACAAAGATTATAAACAGGCTGAAATGGCTACAAACGGCATTATGCCTCCTGAGAATGATGAATAGTTGATGTAACTCTCTGCCATTTTTATCCCCTGCCCGGAAGAAGCCCTGGTGACACTCCTGGGTTGTCGCCTCATATGCGATATAATGTCCTGCCCTATACTTGACCTTACAATATCGGAAGGATAAATATAATTTTATTGATACCATTCTTAGTGTTATTTACTTATACGAAAATCCAAATCAGATACAATATAGATATCCCAACTTTTCTGTGGTCATTAAAATTGTAGATAAATATCAGGTATCTGTACTTCTAGGTTAATTTGCGCATTGGGTATAGCGGAAACTTACTGGCCTTTAGAAACCAAAGAAGGCATAATGAGTCATTGGTATACCTGTCCCCTGTATCAAACGAAAAAGGTCTGCCAGTGTTTAATTGTCTTAAAATAACGTATTATCCTCTTGACAGAAAAGAAATCATTTCTTATTATTGCATCGCTTGGAAATATCCTTTTCCAATTCCATCACATTATATGACTCACTGCCACTTCAACGACCCGTTTCTGATCCATTTTCCTGGCAACAGTTTCATATCCGTACTTATGATTTAAAATATGCGGTTATTCAGAAATCAATCACACCACAGAATTGGCCTGTGGTTTTTAAATATAACCTGCAGCCGATCTTATTGTTTATGGTGGTTTTTCTGCAATAACATTCTTTTTAACGGGAGGAATTATGAATACACAGGAATGGAAATTGAGAATGGCGGTGTTGTGGATTATCATGTTTTTGAGTTTATTGAGTTTACTTGTCTTTAATCTGCTGGATATCGTTCTGTCGGAATCTGTCAGGGATGAAAAATTAGGTCAAGGAGATCTTGTATGGGTTTCTGTTGTATTTTTGTTTGAAATCATCATGGTATGGTTGTCCCTGGTATTGAAACCCTCAATCAGTCGCTGGCCCGGTTTTGTTCTGATTGCGCTGTGTCTAATCAGCATAATATCGAGTTTATATGAAAGTTTGACTTCCCTTACATGGTGGGCCATTATCCTTCATATATGGGCACTTGCCGCAAGCATACTCATAATCTGGAACGGGATAAAAATCCCGAAAAAATTGGAGGGTTGATTTTCTGTAAAAGGGGTCACCCATTAAAGGGTTAGTCAAGAGAAAAAACACCTCTCCATTAGAAGACAATGTACAGTTTTTCGATTGACGTCTTAGCCCCGCACTACCTGGATGCATGTCGAAGCCTCCTAGTTGCCCACTGAGATATCGATTAATGGCTTCAGTTTTATAAACTGATCTGCTCCAGTCACCCATCAGGTTCAAGGTCTTTTAAGTACACCTGCCTACCAGTCG
>JAFGFM010000131.1 GCA_016931115.1 Deltaproteobacteria bacterium
CGCATACTTTCTTGCCCTGGTCCGCAACCAAGATCTAAGATCTTAGGCTTTGATTTATTAAAACAACTGAGAAAATCCTTAAGAGTCGGTAAAAGCAAATTATTAGGGTACCATTCTTCTGCATATTGTTCAGCAGTAATATCATAAAAATGTTGAACGTTATTCATGCAATTCTTCCTCTCCTTTTTCCCCACCGAACTGCCAGGCATAACAAGCCGGCAAGTACCCTTGCCGGTCTTAGTTAATTCCTTCGTTCTGTTCGTTTTTATTTATTTCCTTGTTTTGATTTTCAATGTCCTCATCCCATTTTTTCAATCCTAATTTAATAAACTCTAAAAGATATTTAAAATCGTCATGACCGACAACTTTCCTTGAGTATGTACTTGCATTGAAAAGTGAAGAATACCTATTAAAAATTACAAAACTCTCATCCAAGAGATTCTCTATTTCTTCTTTGGTTAATGGATTATCGGATAAGATTTTGTCTTTCCCTAATGATACTTTTGCGCCAAGGTGTGCGATTATGGTATTTCTCCATCTTATAAGTTTTTTAACCAACGGATTTTTTTTACAAGCAAACCGAATGTCTTTTTCTAATTGATCTTTATCTGGTAAGCGATTTTCTTTTGCAAGCAATTCAACAAAAGTATTTTCTTTTAGTCTTTTTCTGAAATGTTCTTCCTCAAATAAATTGATATTCGCCTGAATTGTTTCAAGAAAATTGAAAAGATTAAGAGCTTTCGATTCTTGGTCGAAAATCCTGCAAAGTCTAATGATGCGCGCATCATCAAGGGACAGAAAAACAAAATTCCAAAAAGTATTTGATTCGTTAAAGACCTCTTCATTATCTTTTATGGATGAAATAATGTCACAATATAATCGATGACATATATTTGCATCCACTATTTCATTCGCTAATGCCTTAATTAGTTTATTAAGATCTTCTGAATTATCTACTTTAATTTCCATTTTACCTTTAGAACAGAACAAGTCACTCACCAGTTCCGGATATCTTTTCATTTAGGGTGTTATACAGAAAGATGAGCCGGGGTTCTTTGGGTTTTTATATAGTTGATTTATTAAAAGAAACAAGAGGATAATACTCACTTAAAAGGTAATTATCAATCATTAATAATACCTCTTCAGAAAGCCATGTAAAATGGTTTCAACTATTTCTTGGGTTCTGTTTCAGAGCATCTTATTAACTTTTCAGCCAAGCCTGACCGGGATTTTGCTATTGTTAGGTCGCGTTCCCGCATCTGTTCTATAAGCAACAATTTTTTACCAATGGGCATTCGGGACAATTTTTTTCTGTAAGCCTTTTTGCTTTCAAGGATTGAAGACAAGTCATAGTTTGTCATAGATTGTTGGCCCCACCAATTGCATAACATCTGATAATTCCATCTGATTGCATTTGATTAATAACAGATATAGCTTCTTTGATCATAAGGCTGGCTCTTTATCAGGTTTCGGCCTATCTGGAGGAACGACTTGATGCTGGGCCTATAGTCTTCTGTGCGATTTCAATAAGGGAAAGGAGTGCATCATTAACAGCTTCTTCATTTGGAAATGCCTTAGCAACCTCCGGCCTGAGAACCACAATATTCGATGATTCTTTTAAACGTTTTGCGTACTTGCCTCGTTTTAAACCACCAGGGAAATCAGAACGTTTGTACTCTGGGCGCAGCTCGTTTTTGACAGTTTCATTATCCTTCTTCATAGAGTTCTTTTTCTCCTTTGCTCGCCTTTCGAGCGCTAATTATTCTTATGGTATCTCCTTTATCAGTGTGCGAAACTACAAGTAGTCTATTTTATACTGAAACACCAAATGTGATATGTCGTTCTTCATAATCTGAATGATCGGGATCTGCACCGGTTATGGCCATGGGATCACTCAAAGCAGTTGCAGCTTCTTCGAATTCTATCCCATGCTTCTTAATATTTACTATCGCTTTTTCGGGATCCCATTTGATTTTCATGGGCTAGATTATACTATGCTCCTGCTTTTTTGCCAGAAGTTTCGCAACCAATTAATTATAATTCTGTGTTAAACCTTTCAATGTCTGGATTATTTATGTATAAAGTTCTTCGGTTTAACAATGGCCTCATAAAAGGAGATTAAAACATGAAAAAATCATTCGGGGCTAAAACGCTTATATTGCCCACGCCTGTATGGTGTGTGGGCACATACGATTCCAGGGGTGTGCCTAATATCATGACCATTGCCTGGGGAGGTATATGCTGTTCTGAGCCACCATGCGTTAGTATTTCACTTCGTAAGGCCACCTACACCTATGGCAATATTATTGAACGAAAGGCATTTACCTTAAGTGTTCCTTCTAAAAAACAGGCGGCTATAGCTGATTACTTTGGCATGGCATCTGGCAGGAACGAGAATAAATTTGAAAAGGCCAATATCACACCTTTAAAATCAGCCCTTGTTGATGCTCCCTACCCTGAAGAGTTTCCAATGGCGCTGGAATGCGAACTGATGCAGTACCATGATCTTGGCCTACACACCCTGTTTGTAGGTAAAATCCTTGATGTAATGGTGGATGAGGCTGTTTTAAATGAGAAGGGAGAACCTGATATCAACAAGGTTGACCCCTTTGTCTTTACACCCTTCAGCGGCGGGTATTATGGTATCGGAGGTTTTACCGGCAAGGCCTTTGGTATTGGCAGGGAGCTTATGAAGTAGCTTTTAAAGGTCTCGTGCACCTGTTGACTGGTTCGGCGGCGTTGAGAGTATCAACTGGCGTCTGCTTGGCAGTTATGTGGGGAAAAATTCCAGTACCAACGCTCAGGGGGTAACAGTTGATATTGCTGGGATCACTTACCCTGAGTGGGTGGCAACACTTGCCTTCAGTTACATGCGCGATCCATTTAGCATCTCCTTTCAGCACAGGTATACAGACAAGACCCTGAAATATAGGAACTGGAACTACAATGGTACAGGTACAAGGTGGGATGCTTTTGACAATACTGTAGACTCTGAAGTCATTACCGATGCACAGGTGAATTACAGATTTGATCTGGATAGCGCGAAGCTGAATCTGTTTTTCAATGTTAATAACGTCTTGGACAGGGACCCTCAACCTTACCTGGCAGGAGGAGGCGAAAAATCAGATAATTCAAGCTGGTTTGGTGAAGGCCCGGGTCTTGGCGTAAAGGGCGATCTTCGCGGTCGACGCTTTGTAATTGGTCTGAAGTTTGAGTTTAAATAAGGCAACTGTGTTGATGTAGAACTTTTACTTTTTCTGATAACACATTTGAGGTAATAAATACGAACCTGTTTAAAAATTAAAACGGGTTCGTATTTTTATTATTTCTTTATTTGCTTTTTGTTTTTAATATTGTCAACGCCTGACACAAGCCTGAAGGCCCTGGTAAGTTTTTCCACAAAGAGTTCCTGATTCATAAAGATAGGCCCAGGCTGATTAATTACGGAGTTGTTAATGGTTCCAAATGTGATCTGAAATGCAAATCGGAGGTTTGTATCTTCCGTCTCAGTTAATGAACGTCCGGCCTCTTCGCTTAATCTTTCAATAACCCTTCTTGCAACATCGTGGCCTGATTTTCTGATTGGCGTCCAGAAATCAGGATCACGCATGCTCCCGACCAGAGCAGCCCTCCAGAAATTCTGGTTTACCGAAAAATAATGCACGATATCCTTTATTAATGCATCTATCAGTTCATTATTGTGAAAGGTGGAAAATAATCTGTCAAGTGCCTCTTTGCTGGTTTTTAAATGATAAGCAACCATCGCGTTAAAGAACTCATCTTTGCTTCGGAACCGTGCATAAAAGGCGCCAACCGAATATCCGGCTGATTTGGCGAGTTCGGCAACAGTAATAGAATCAAAATCCTGCTTTTTTAAAAGCCGAAAACATGTCTCAATCAGGGTATCGTAGGTTTTTTTGCCCCTGTCCTGCTTGATCTTTAACCCAGGAAAATCGGGAGGCTGTTTATATGTTTGTTTCATAATATCGTTTTTTATCTATTCTGAATATATTGCACCGCGTTCCTGAATATTCTTATGCCCTCTCCCTCCCGGTTTTCTATCCTTTTACCCGCCCTTAATAATTCTTCTTTTTTTCTGGTCCAGTCAGGGTGGTTCATATAGGAATTAAAGGCCTCAGGGTGTGGCATAAGGCCGAAGATCCTGCCTGTAGGGTCACTTATGCCCGCAATATCCCTGATAGAACCATTCGGGTTTAAGGGCCATGTGCCCTTTGCAGGTTTACCCGCATTATCAGCGTACTGCATAACCACCTGGTTATCCTTAAAAAGCCGTTCAATATCCTTTTCAGATGCAAACAGTTTACCTTCACCGTGCCTTACAGGGAGTTCAATGGTATCAATCCCCTTTATAAAAACGCAGTTTGAAGAGGGGTTAACCTTGAGGTTTACCCAGCAGTCTATAAAATTACCTTTGTCATTATTGGTTAAGGCCACACGTCTTTCAGCATAGTTATTGTCAAAACCGGGCAAAAGGCCAAGGTTTACAAGTGACTGAAACCCGTTGCAAATACCGATAACCAGGTTCCCCTTTTCAATGAAGCTGTTTATTCTGTCACCGATATTGTATTTGATCTTTGTAGCAAATATCACACCTGCGCCATGGTCATCGGCCCAGCTGAAGCCGCCGCCAAATACAACTATCTGATATTCATCGAGTATCTTTCCTGAGCTGTTAATAAGGTCATTTATATGCATCCTTAAAGGCTCTGCCCCTGCGAGTTTGAGGGCATACTCTGTCTCATTATCACAGTTAAGCCCGTAACCGGTAAGTATCATTGCTTTAACAGCCATTATATTAATCCTCCAAAGGTCTTGTGGAGGCTGCTTTTAAGGCCTTTTATATCCTCAGCCATGATCTCCATTCCGCCCGACCCTGTAATCCTGAAAATATTGGTATTTGTTACCCTGCCGACAAGCCCGGCGGGCATTCCCCTGAAAAGCCCTTCAAAGCTCTCTTTTTTTGCCGGATCAACAGTAACTATAAACCTCCCTGCTGACTCCGAGTAGAGTATCTTTGCATCTGGCAGGCCTGAAATAGCGGGTATATTTTTCAAATCTATATCCATACCTGTTTCACCACCCATTGCAACCATTGCCAGGTGCACTGCAAGCCCGCCCCTTGAAACCGCATGAGCAGAGGCTATCAACCCCTTATCAATTGCCTCGCACATTTTTTTATACAGAGGTATAAGCTCTTCTGCATTTACCTTCGGCACATTAAGCCCTGTTTCTCCCATCATCTGGTAATACTCGCTTCCTCCAAGCTCATTACGGGTCTCACCAAGGATATAGATGAGGTCATGGGCCATCTTGCTATCCATTGTCACACACTTTGCTGTATCCTTTATCACGCTGGATACGGTAAAAAGCAGGGTGGGTAGCCCTGATACCTTTCTTCTTTCGCCATATGGCCCCTCAAGGTTTCCATCTATATACATGCTGTCCTTGCCGGAAAGCAGAGGTATCCCATATGCAAGGCAGTAATCCTTTAAGGCCCAGTTTGACCTTACAAGCTGTGCGGCCTTGTATTTGCCATCAGGGTTGGTCTCAGGATGATACTGGACTGTGGGCCAGCAGAAGTTATCTACACCGCCAAGATGCTCAAAATCACCGCCAACAGCGAGCACCTTTCTTATGGATTCATCAATTATATACCCGGTCATATGGTATGTATCTATCTCTGAAAAGAAAGGGTTGATGGTCTGGGATACTGCAATACCGGCGGGTGAATCAAGCACCGGTTTTACAACAGCGGCATCGCCCGGTATGTCTCTTCCCTTCCCGACAAGGGGTTTGATGATGCTCCCGCCCTGCACCTCATGGTCATACTGCC
>JAFGFM010000132.1 GCA_016931115.1 Deltaproteobacteria bacterium
AGAGCCTTTGATATTGAATCAAATACACAGTCAACTGCCGCAGTGGCCTCTTTCTTTGTTGCCACTACCTTTGCTACCTCATTAATCAGATCACCCTTATTCATCGTTTCCTCCTTTCAAAAATGGTATGAAATAAAAATCGAAAGTATGAGAACAATAAAGCAATGAAATATAAATATCAAGTATAAAATAGAGTGTTGATCATTTTTCCCTCGCTATTCTTCATTCTTGGCACCCTGCCACGTTAAAACACTGCCATGAGTTGAATGTCACAGACCGGGAATATTAAAACCTTTACCAGGATTCTCCAATATGACTTACTTATGTTGACTGCATTGCCCCGGCTGTGTTATTTGCCTCCTGCGAGGAATGTATGCGACATAAAGCGCATAACCTTAATTATTAAATCTTCTGATGGTAAAGAAATGGATAAAAACATCGCCGTACAAAAAAAGAACACCCTTGTTAACAATCTGAAAGGCCTGCCATCCCTGATGGTCGCGTTTTCAGGCGGGGTAGACAGCGCCTTCCTGCTTGCTGTTGCAGCAGAGGCGCTTAACGAAAGGGTGTTAGCCGTTACAGCAACATCCCCTGTTCACCCTGCAAATGACATTAAAAATGCGCGTGCATTCACTATAGCGAAGGGGATAAAACATATCATGTATGAATCTGATGAAAAAAATATCCCTGAATTCAGGGCAAATTCGCCTGATCGCTGTTACCACTGTAAAAAGGCCATCTGCATGAAACTGAAAGAGATCGCTCAAGAGCATGGCATCATCCATATTGCGCATGCCATTAATGCTGATGACCTTTCTGATTACAGGCCGGGGATAAAGGCGGCGAGCGAGATGGGACTGATAGCACCCCTTGTTGATGCTGGCCTGACCAAGGAAGAGATACGATTTCTATCAAAGGAGATGGGTCTTTTAACATGGGACATGCCTTCAATGGCATGCCTTGCCTCACGCATACCTTATGGTGAGCCTATCACCGATGAAAAGATATCCATGATACAAAAGGCTGAGAACATACTGGCGAAGGCAGGGCTGAAACAGTACAGGGTAAGGCATCACGGCACAGTGGCCAGGATAGAGGCAGGTACGAATGATTTTTCCATGTTTTCCAACCAGCTATTCAGGGAAAAGGTTATAAAGGATTTTAAATCAATCGGCTTCCTGCATATTGCCCTTGATCTAGAAGCATATAGATCAGGGAGCATGAACAGGGGCCTTAAAGAAACTGGGGAAGATCAATAAAAAATAGGTTTATTACAGGAATTGCACCTTTGGAATATTGAAGATATGCACTATATCTCCTCTGCCTCACCCTTGCTTACCCACTCCCTGAGGCTCTCCTTTTCAAAACGCCACTTGTTCAAGACCTTTTTACCTGGTATCTTTCCATCCTTTACAAGTTTATAGATAGATCTCTTTCCTATCTGCAGATAATCTGCTGCCTCTTCTATTGTCAGGATCTCTTTTTCCATTATCCATTCTCCTTGTAATGCTTCATTCAATTAGATCATAAGATATTTTGCATTTTCTGTGCCACAGCATAACATCAAGCAACCGGGAGATCTTCTCCTGCATAGTACTTATCGGCACCACCACTGCTTTGTTTAAGAAAAACCGCCTTTTTCGGGTTTCCTGGCATGATATCATGGTGTTTTCTATTAAAACTGCGGATACCTTTTTTATCTCGGGGTAAAGAGAAAGCAGTCATGTCCTGTTATTTTTTTTGACTGTGCGTCAAAACATGTTTGTTCGCCATTGACCTTATCAATCCTTAACACTATTATTCCACCTATGAATCTTACACAAATTACAATAGATAAAACACTGGGGAAAGGGGGGCTTCTATCCCGCTACCTCGGGGATTTTGAATACCGCCCCGCCCAGGTAGAGATGGCGCATGTCATTGAGAGGGCCCTTGCCCTTAAAAGCCAGGTCATGATCGAGGCCGGTACAGGTGTTGGCAAGACTATGGGTTACCTGGTGCCGATTATCATAAGCGGGAAAAAGAGTGTAATATCAACAGGGACAAAGAACCTGCAGGAGCAGATATTTTTCAAGGACCTCCCCCTTATAACAGGCGCCATGGGGGTTAAGGTCAATAGTCTCTTGATGAAGGGAAGGACAAACTACATCTGCCTGAACAGATATCATCAACACTTTGATATGGTTTCATTCATAAAACCTGAGATGATGGAAAAGAGGCGTCTGATTGATGCATGGCTCAACAGGACAGAAACAGGGGACAGGGCAGAGGTTTCATGGCTTGGTGATGATGACCCTGTCTGGGATATGATCTCATCCTCATCAGACAGGTGCAAGGGCCCTGATTGCCCTCACAGGGATGACTGCTATATTATTAAACTCAGGAGGCTTGCTGCAAAGGCGGATATAATAATTGTAAACCACCACCTCTTCTTTGCAGACCTTATGCTCAAAGCAGACGGTTTTGGTGAGATCATACCCAGGTTTGAGGCGGTTGTTTTTGACGAGGCGCACAAGGTGGAGGATATTGCAACCTCTTACTTTGGCGCAAGCCTGAGCAGCGGACAGATACTTGACCTTGCCGCAGATGTTCAAAAAGAGACAGACGAAGAGGGTGGAAAGCCCCATGAAGATGCCGTGATGAACATAGCAGCCCTGAGAAGCGGCATTGCCCGGATAAACACCCACTTTTCCACGGCCCCTGAAAAGGGGAGACTCAATATTGAGGAGATAAAAAATGAGGAGGGCATTGCCCTTGATTCCATAATAAAGGGATTAAAATATGTACAAAAGAATTTTGAAAATTCCCTTTCAACCAGGGCTCAGGAGCTTGAAGATAATCTCGATGTGATCTTCAGCAGTGGCAAAGGCAACTGGCTGGAATGGTATGAAAAACGAAAACGGGGTGTTACCTTTCATGCCTCCCCCCTTGATATAGCTGAAAACATGCGTGAACAGCTCTACCAGAATGTAAAAACCATAATCTTTACCTCTGCCACACTTTCAACAGGCGGGACATTTGATTACATAAGATCTCGGCTCGGTATATCTGAAAATGCAAATGAGGCCATATACCCCTCCCATTTTAATTTTATGGAGCAGGTGCGCTTCTATATACCCCTTGACCTCCCTTTGCCTGTCAGCGATGGATTTGTCCCGGCCATTACAGAGAGGATTACCGAGATACTTAAACTGTCCCATGGCCGCGCGCTTATCCTTTTTACCAGTTATCATAACCTTAACTCTGTATATAACTCACTTAA
The DNA here is from genome assembly GCA_016931115.1 of Deltaproteobacteria bacterium. GTDB lineage: Bacteria > Desulfobacterota > DSM-4660 > Desulfatiglandales > HGW-15 > JAAZBV01. Next base: position 3,263 of record JAFGFM010000132.1, read on the forward strand.
GGGCACGATCCCCTATAGGATATTCAAACAGGGAGAGGCCCCAAAGGGCATCCTGCTTGAAGATTTTAAAAGGAATACAGGTTCTGTGCTCATGGCAACAGGCTCTTTCTGGGAGGGGGTGGATGTGCCGGGTGAAACCCTGAGCTGCCTTATTATAGATAAGCTCCCATTTGATTCGCCTGGCGACCCAATTGTGGGGGCGCGTATAGATATGATAAACAGCCGTGATGGAAACCCCTTTATGGAATATCAGGTGCCATCAGCAATAATCTCCCTCAAACAGGGGCTTGGGAGGCTCATAAGAAAAAGCACTGATCGCGGTATACTTGCGGTACTGGATAAACGTATAGTAAAGAGCAGTTATGGCAGGTTTTTTATAAAAAGTCTGCCAGAGATGAAAACAGTAAATGACCTTAAGGATCTTGAAGGCTTTTTTAATACCTGATTAAAGAGGAGATGATTTTGAAAGTTAAACCCTGGAAGCTTGTTTCAAGCATAAAAGAAAAATCATACAGGATATTTGATCTCAGAATTGACCGGGCTGTTTCACCCCGAACAGGTGAGGAGCATAACTTTTACGTATTTGAATCATATGAGTGGGTGAACATAATCCCCATAACAAGGGACAGGGATGTTGTACTGATAAAACAATACAGGCACGGGGTTCGTGATGTGGTTCTGGAGATCCCCGGAGGTATTGTTGAACCAGGGGACACACCCCTTGATGCAGCCATAAGGGAGCTTAAGGAGGAGACAGGCTACACCGCTAAAGAAATGGTCTTTCTGGGGGTAACCCATGCAAACCCAGCCTTTATGAATAACAGGTGCCATTCCTATCTTGCCCTGGACAGCGAACCTTCTGGCCCACAGAACCTTGATGAAAAGGAGGATATAGAGGTATTATTGCGTCCCCTTGATGATATCCCGAGGATGATAAGGGAGGGAGAGATAACCCACTCCCTTATCCTTGCAGCATTTTATCGTTATTACATGGAGTATGCAGGAGGGCGTTAACAGCCATCCTCCATCTTGTCTATAAGCTTAAGGAAAAATGCAAGGGGAAAACCAAATATAATAAGCGCCCCTGCCAGTGTAATGCCTGTGCCTATAGAATATGCCTCGCCCATGTAGCCAAGCGCTGTGGGCAGCAACCCCCCGCCCAGGACAAGGGCAGCCGGAGTTACCCATGATGTGGCAAGGCTCCGGTAATCAGGCTGGACAATCCGTGAAAGGGCGGCAAACCCCGGCGGAAAATAACAGGCAATAAGGGCTGGCTGTAAAAAGACCATAACCTTTAACCATGCTCCTGATAAGAACCCAAGGAACAGGGTAACAACCCCTGAACAGAGTAGAAAAAAGGCTATTGCCTTTTTCTCTCCGAATTTATCTGTAATCCAGCCGGAAAAAAAGGTCATAAAAAGTGCGGATATCTGCGCTGTACCGACCAGTGTGTTGGCTGTCTCTGCATCCATCCCTCTTTCTGTGACAAGGTAAAGGGGCATCATTGTATAAACCCCTAATTGCCCGCCAATACCAAGCGCAAAAAGTACGATCAGTATCCAGAACGACCTCTGTGCAAGTATGAAGCGTGCAAGCTTCACCTTTGGCGCGTCACCCGGGAAATCCCCTATCCTTGATATCAGTAGTGTGATGGCCATTAAAAAGACAAACACGGCAATACCGCCCATGAGAAACCGCCACTGGAACCAGTGCAGTATAAATACAACTAGGAGCGGCCCAAGTATGAGGCTCATGGGAGGGGCAAGCTGCTGCACTGCAAGGGCCTTGCCCCAGTCCGGTCGGCTCACAATCGCTGTTATGATAGCGGTTATGGATGGCAGGTTAAAACCGGCTGCAATGCCTATTACAAGCATGGCAAGCCTTATTGTGGCAAGAGAGGTCATTGTTACACATACTAAAAGCGCTATAGATACACAGAAGATAGATAATATAAGGGTGCCCCTGTGGTTTATCCTTGAAGAGATGAAACCGGAGGAAACCGCGCCGATCATAAAACCTAGTGAGCTTATTAGGAAGATTGACCCTGCCTGTCCGGTGCTTATGCCAAGGTCAGCCGATATTGTCGGGAGCAGCGGAGAAAAGATAAAACGGCTGATGAAGGTAAGAAAAAATATGAGCGTAAGATATAAAATGCTCCAGAACATGGACTGAAAGGTCTCGGGTATGGGACATGATTTGTCGGACATATGGCCTCCGTTGGTGTTTATTCTTAATATTTTTAAATAATGGAAAAAGATGTGTAAACTATATCCACTCTTACTGAATTTTCAAGAGGATTGATTTTATGTATGTAAACGAATCAAGCCCCCATGCTGTACTGTCCAAAAATATAATGGCTCAAGCTTTTAAATCAGTTAAAAAAAGGCGGTTTTAAAATGTGAACTTGTATTCGTCATTCCCGCGAAGGCGGGAATCCACTTGAAAACTAAAGACTAAAACCAAATGGATGCCCGCCTTCGCGGGCATGACGGGATTATTAGAGTTTATTCATTATACCAAAATCCTATTTCAAATTTATTTTGGACAATAATGATAGTTATAATATAATCAAGTAACATTAAGAAATATTGAAAAACTGATTTTTGAAAATATTACTTTTTCAAAGGAAAAATATGATGAAAACCGCAGCTATTAAAATTGATGCTGTTGAACCTACCGCCATCAGCGCGTGGGCTGAGAAAAGGACCATTTTTATTGAGCTTACAGATGGCCGTATTATTGGTTTTCCAGCAGATCGGTTTAAAATTCTTTCAAAAGCAAATGATGACCAGCTTAAAGAAGTTACATTGCGATTAAATGGCTTTGCATTACGATGGGAAGCTCTTGATGAAGACATTACTGTTCCGGGCATAGTTGCAGGCAATTTTCAATTGCCCTACATTAAAGCATCTTGATCTTCCATTGGTGCCTGTCTTTTTTGTTATTAATATCACCCATTATTAAACTTTTTCTCTTGTTCCCATGGTCACCGTGGGAATGATTTGTTTTGACGCTCCTCGTCTTATTAATGATTACGTTTCTTAACAATTTGATATTTGAATTTCCCTTCAATCACCCCAAAAATATCAATTTATCTATTAACATGCCACCCCTTTGGGGTTTATAAATATTCTGACCTCCAGGGGCAAAAAAGCACCATAGGTGCGGTATATTAATAGCATTATATGTGCGTCATTTTTATCAGCCCCATCGGGGCGACATATTATCTTAAAAGTGCAGGGTTGAATTTATTCAAATAGTTATCTAATATGCATATATGCTTAAGATTGGAAACATAGAACTTGAAAACAGGTTTATCCTTGCGCCAATGGCAGGTATCACAAACCTCCCATTTCGGCTTATAATAAGAAGGCTGGGCGCAGGTCTTGTATACAGTGAGATGGTAAGCGCCATGGGGCTTTATCTGGACCAGAAAAAGACCATGGAGTATTTGATAAGCGACCCGGCTGAAAGGCCCTTTGCGGTTCAGATTTTCGGGGCAGACCCTTCTATCATGGCAATAGCCGCACAGGTAGTGGAAAAAAGCGGGGCAGATATTGTGGATATCAACATGGGTTGCCCTGTGAAAAAGGTAACAAAGACCGGTTCAGGCGCGGCCCTGCTTAAAAGTCTGGACAGGGCTAAAAAGATCATTACCGCGGTCAGGGCTGCTTGCGAAGCGCCGTTGACTGTAAAGATAAGGTCTGGCTGGACCAGTGATTCAATAATCGCATGTGATGCCGCAAGGATGATAGAAGAGTGCCGTGCCAATGCGGTAATCATCCATGCCCGTACAGCGAGCCAGGGTTATTCAGGCTATGCAGACTGGGATATCATCACCCGTGTAAAAGAGAGCGTAAAGATACCTGTTATAGGGAACGGGGATATCAACAAACCGCAAGATGGCTTAAAAATGATGGAACAGACAGGCTGCGATGGTGTAATGATAGGGAGGGCTGCCTCACGTAACCCCTGGATATTCAGGCAGGCAGCAGAGCTTGAAAAGGGTAATCCTATTTATGTGCCGGGCATCCCTGAAAGAAGGGCGCTTATTATGGATCAGTACAAGAGCCTGACCACCTGCATAGGCGACAGAAAGGCAATGCTCTGCATGCGGGGGCTTATGCTCAAGTACACAAAAGGGCTTCCGGGGAGCAGCAGGTTCAGGGAGGCATTTACACAGATCAAGGACCTTGATTCCCTGATCTCGGTAATGGACAGGTATTTCAGTGCACTTGAGGAGAGGATGGTTTGAAGGTAAAACTCGCAAGATCAGCAGGTTTCTGCATGGGTGTGCGCCGCGCAATGGAGATGGCGCTCTCAGAGGCAAACAGGCATGAGGGTGTGCTCTACACCTATGGCCCGCTTATCCATAATACCCAGGTTATTGATCTCCTGAAGTCCAAGAATGTTCAGGAGATTAATGACATAAAAGGGCTTAAGAATGGAACCGTGCTTATAAGGGCGCACGGCATCCCGCCTGAAGATAGAAACATACTCAAGGCCTCAGGCCTCAAGATAATAGATGCCACATGCCCGAGGGTTGCCAAGGTGCAGGCAATAATAAGGCGTCATGCCAAAAAGGGTTATACCACTGTAATCGCCGGAGACAGAGACCATGCAGAGGTAATAGGACTTGTGGGGTATGCGGAAGGCAAGGCTATTGTCATAAACAGTATTGAAGAGCTCTCACAGGTGCCTGACTCAGAAAAGATATGCCTTGTTGCCCAGACCACCCAGAACGAAGAACTGTATGAAGAGATAGTAAAAAAGGTGCAGGAGCGTTTTCCTGATGCAGCCATATTTAACACCATATGCGAGGCAACCAGTGAAAGGCAGTCTGAGGTAAAGGAGATTGCCAGCCAGGTAGACTGCATGGTTGTGGTAGGGGGCTATCACAGCGGAAACACAAAAAGGCTTGCACAGGTCTCTATTGAGGCCGGAACTCCTGCCTATCATATAGAGACAGAAAAAGAGATCAAAAAAGAGGATTTTAAGGATATGGAGGTGGTTGGTGTTACTGCCGGGGCCTCCACACCGAACTGGATGATAAAAAATGTGGTTAAGGAGATAGAGGGCATTAAAGGCAGAAACGAAACGATTATTGAACGCTTTCTGAACAAGGCATTCAAATTTCTTCTCTTAAGCAACATCATGGTTGCCCTTGGTGCATTTGCACTTTCATGCGCCGCGGCAGTGCTTTCGGGCAGGAGGCTCCATATCACCTACCCGTTTATTTCCTTTTTTTATATATATGCCATCCACGTCTTTTACAGGTTCCTGGATAAGGGGGCAAGCACATATAATGACCCTGAGAGGGCAGGATTCTATAAGCGTCACAGGATATTCCTTGGCCTTTCCAGCATTCTTTCCATTATCTGTGCCTTAATCCTCGCATACAGTCTTGGCCTCAGGGTATTTATTATTATGTCCGGACTGACCCTCCTTGGTATATTCTACAGCATACCCATTATCCCTTCAGGTGTGCGTCACCTCTCACGGTATGTAAAGATAAAGGATATACCAGGTTCAAAGACCCTGCTGGAGGCCGTTGCATGGGCTGTTGTAATAGCGCTTGTCCCGCTACTCACTGAAAGCATCATTAAATGGCCCGCAGTAACAGTCACATTTTTTGTGATCCTTTCCATTGCCTTTATCCGCACCGCATTTTTTGATGTGTTTCAGGTGCAGGGAGACCTTATTGTGGGGGTGGAAACCCTGCCTATTACCATTGGCGAAAAACGCACCATCTCCCTCCTGAAATGGATAATAATCTCCAACGCCGCATTACTTGTGGCAGCACCCATATTCAAAATTGTAAGTGTCTTTTCGCTTCTCCTGCTTGCATGCTTTCTCACACTCGCATTATGCATGACAGCCTATGTTAAAAGACGCATTTACCCCGGTACATTACTTGAGGCACTGGTAGAGGGAAATCTCTTTCTTGCCGGCATCTTAAGCATCATATGGCTTATCATCGCATGACAACAGTAAGTGTAATTATCCCTACCTATAACAGGGCAGACAAGGTATGCCGGGCAATAACATCGGTTATTGATCAGATATACAGGGATATTGAGATAATCGTGATCGACGATGCCTCCACTGACAACACCATTGAAAGGCTCCATGAATTTGGCAGCGGGATTAAGATTATCAGGCATCAAAAAAATGTGGGTGTATCAGCAGCAAGGAACTCCGGTATAAGGAGTGCGACAGGTGAATATATTGCATTGCTTGACTCTGATGACTACTGGCTCCCTGAAAAGCTTGAGGTGCAGATAGCCTTTTTCATGGCGCACCCTGATGCGGTTATATGCCAGGCAAGAGAGCTCTGGATAAGACATGGTAAAAGGGTTAACCCCGGTAAAAAGCACCTGAAACCTTCGGGTGATATATTTATACCATCTCTTAAACTCTGCCTTGTAAGCCCATCTGCTGTAATGTTTAAAAAATCACTTCTGGATGAAGTGGGCATATTTGATGAAGGATTCCCTGTGTGCGAGGATTATGACCTGTGGCTCAGGATATCATACAAGTATCCGGTTTACCTTATAGAGCAGGACCTGCTTGTTAAGGAAGGCGGTGCCCCAGACCAGCTTTCTGCGAGCATAAAAGGTATGGACATGTACAGGATCAAATCAATGGTTAAGCTCTTTAAAAAAGGAGTGCTTAATGAGGTTCAGACAAAAGCGCTTTTAACAGAGCTTGACTACAAGTGTGAGGTATATGGAAACGGTTGCATCAAGAGGGGGAAAAAAGAAGAGGGGGAATATTACCTGGGTTTGGTAAAAACCCTGCTGTGATATGTGTGTAGGTTGGGTTAAGCGAAGCAACCCAACAGCATCCTAAAACACCCCGTTCTCTATCCTGCCCAGGAGGTCTTCAACCTCCCTGGCCCCAAATTCAGTATCCGCATATTCCAGTGGAGGTACATTACCCAGCGCCCATGAAGGCTCTTTAAACCAACTGCTGCTCTGTTCAGGGTCCTTGAACACATCAAGCGCCCGGTCATAGAGCCTGCTTATACGAAATACCCGCTCGGATTCTTCAAAGGAGAGCTGTCCGCTCTTCTTACGCCGAGCAAGGGTGCTCGGCGATATCCTAATTATCCTGCAAAGCTCTTTTTCCGGAACACCCAGATCACTGCACAACTGCGCAAACATATTAAGGGGCAAACCCTTTTTTATCCGTGATATGAGTTGCGTGGTGTTTTGTGTTTTTATATCACTATAAGTAATATCCATAATGCCCTGCTATTATAGTTATCATTTGGCAATATATTAATTACTAAATGGCATTAGGCAAAGGAATTTTCTCCACTCCTTTTTAAGTGTGGAAACGGGCCTCACCAACCTTTTAAAATTTGCCAAGGATCTTTTATTAGGTAAATCTACAGTTTGGAGGACAACTAAAGAAGCGTAACGGACTTGCCTATCCATTTTAAACCGCCTTGCTGCCTGACCATTATACCGATTTTGACTGTTTCCCCAATAGTCTCAATGGAAACCATCATTACTTATCAGTGTTTTCCGGTGAATGACTATCAATGAAACGTAATGTCCACCCCATAAGTTCACCCTCCCGATCTGGTATAGTTAACAATGATTCATCAGCAGGATATACGATCCCAATGCGGTTCTTCATCTCTGAAACTGCCAAGATTGGATCAGCCGCAATTGATTCGACATCGTACAAAGTCGCAATCGGAATATTAGACAAAAGTGCTTCCGACCAACATGCATAATCACCCCAATAGCCATCAGTTAACACAAATCCCTGATTACCAACACCGCGATCGAGAAGTCTTTGAGTGTGTTTGATTCCCTTAATGATGTCCTCGTTTCGCTTATATACCTCCCATGGAGTTTCTGGCCGAAGAGTCGATTTCAACTGAAGGATTAAACTATTAGCACCCCTGCTGGCTAAAACATCAACCTCTTGAAGCGGATCTTTGTAAATTACATGCTCATCTACAAACCATGGTGGGATGCATTTCTTAAGTGTATCTCGGCAAATTTTAATCATCCTTGCTTCCCGTAACGTGGAAACCTTGCTGTATTGATCAGAATCCACCAGTGCGGCTAGTCGCAACATGTAATCATCGATTGAGGCAATAGTCTTAACATCCGAGGATAAAGCGCAGAATCGATCACCGATTTGAATAATAGGGGTATCAAGCAGGGATACCAATTTCCATTTTGAAACATCATCAAATGCGGGCAATACTAAGTCGTCAAATACATAACAATCTGGCGCACTATTAGGACGTTTAAGCCAAACAAGGGTCGGTTGAGGGATGGAAATCTTGGACTTACCAATCTTTGTAAGAAAGTTGGGATCAACTAAAATTGTGTTTTCTTCATTCGCAGCATGTGCTGCTATACGTTTTGTGACTCGACGATAATCGCCAGCTGTCCACCGTGAGGTCAGTTGATCACTATCTTCAGTCAATGAAACATGCGGTATAATGGGAGAAGTAAGTCGTTGATGTTGAACAATTTGCCCATCAAATGCAGTGAGCGGCCCACCCTCGTAAAAGGTGATTGCGCGAAGCGTTTCATCCACCTTAATGGTTATCAAATTATGTTGTGCGTACTTAAGAGCATCCACGAAAGTCTCATACGTTGCACCGAGGAAAAGAAGTTCTACCAGTTCCTTTGGGGTCCGTTTGGTAGACGCGGCAGACTCTGGACAATACTCTGACGCCCATTTAATAGCCCAAAGGGAGCCAGCGCGAAGCCGGTTTTCCTCCCCCAATGCAGCCCCAAACTCCTCAGAAAAACCATCAAACGGCGCGAAGGTTTCAGCGTGTAAAGCTTTAAGAAATGCAAGTTCAATGGCATCGCGATATGTGTGCATAAGATCACTGAGAACCTCAGTTCGCGGACCCTGCCAAGTCCGCAACTGACAAATATTAGCATCTATTTCTCTTTCGACTTCACGAATGCGATTTGAGACGCTCAATTTACAAGCCTCCGAACTGACAGCAAAGTCTTATAGAATAGGGGTCATATAGAATAGTGGTCAAATCCCCGTTTAGATCTTCTAGATAATTACCATAAGTTGATCGGAGATTTGCCCCATTTCGGATAAATATAAAACGCATAGTGACTCCAAAAATATCTGTGTTGATAAACGGTTTGGATGTGTTGTAACCAAATCCGACTTAATACAAATGTTATGCAAAAATTTTAAAAGATTCTAACAGCTTTTTCCTGTCTCGTACGAAGATGACCATTTGGCAATTCTTTAACACCTTCATAGTTTGCTTCTTTACTAGTATGATATGTCCACTTCCAACCAGTCAAGCTACCTTTCTCATATTTACCATCTTTTTCACGACGCCAAGGAGATTTGAAATTGTCACCATTATAAAGAACCATTAAACTGACATTTTTAGGTGGTTTTGGCCCATTCTCCTTTAAGTTATTAAAAAATATTTCATCAGCAAAAATTAAAATATCCCAATCTGAATCAACATGTGTCCCCCCATTCACCCGAGATCCAAAAAGCCAAATAGATGAAATATTTTGAGAAGTTGATATTATTTTTTTAAAATAATTTTCAATATTTTCCGGTAAGTTCATTGCGATCCATCCGATTTTACTAACCTTGATAACGTACTAGACCAGCGTTTTATTGCCCAGTACGGTTTTAAAATGTTATATATCTGTCTTATTTTTTTACTAACAAAACAATACCTGTGCCAATCAAAATTAAAACAACTGAAAAAGAAAGTGGATACTTCAGTGGAATAGCGACTCTCCCTTCATAATGTCCAATGGAGTATAGACCAGTCCCTGAAATATATTTCCCTTCTGCGAACACGATTTCCATTTGAGAAATATTTCCTATCAAATCCAATTTTGGATGTGATCCAGATGAAAAAAAGAAACTTATTAAAAAAAGGCCGACTCCTACAAGAATGACAATAATACCCTTATTTCTATTCATAATATTTCCTATAATGCATAACAAATTATTATTTAGTTTTGTATAACCTAATAACTCTCTTATCCATTCTCAGTGAAAAGCAATAAATATGGCTATTTACAAATTTGATAACATCACATTTTTAGAGTTATCAAAAAACTATTTTTTCCGGGAAATACTTTTTAGAGGTCTATATTTAGTCCAATTTGCCATAGTCATAAGTATTATTCAAGAAAAGATTTCCCAGATAAGTCATTACCTTGAATTGCTTATGATGGGTTTCAGATCAGATAGCCGCTACAAAAAATGGATGAGATGTGAAGGGGTGAAGCCTGAAAACAGCTATTTGAGCTGGCTGTCTTTGCTGCCCCTCCGGTTGTAGGGTTCATCGGCTTTAAGCCTTTTTTCTAGCTCTGACTGGCAGGTGATACATAGCCTTACTCCGGGCAATGCCTTTCGCCTTGCCTCTGGTATCTCCGCCTCGCACTCCTCGCAATGGGTCAGGCTTTCTCCGCATGGCAGCCTGCTTTTAGCGAGCTGAACCGCAGATTCAACTGTGGCATCTATCTGATCCTGCACCCCGTCATCCTTTGCCCAACCTACTGCCATTACTGGCTCCTATTTTCCCTCTCTGGTATTAAAAAGACAGACAGTTTTTCCTGTTCTATTATTGAAGACCCATATTCGCTTTGTTCTTCGACTTTTTCAGTTACAACAATACCCAAATTTCCATCAACTCGCACCTTGATAGCTGGTGTATCAGTTGGTATCTCTGCTGTAAACAAAGGATTTTCAGGTTCTGAAATATCAAAGATTTCTACACCATTATCTGTAGCCACGTACATGTATTTCCCATAGATATCGATATCATTTGCAGGGCTTGATGTCATTACTGTCACGCTGGCCAGGGTATTTGCTGGGTCACTAATGTCATATTGTTGAATACCATTTTCACCGATAGCGACATAACCGGTCTCATCATTTATTATAAATGGAACTGATGGGTTACCTAAGACAGTCCAGTCCTGAGACAATAAGAGCACAGGGGATAAAGGATCATATACATTAACGCCTATTAGTCCTTCAAAATCTGAAAAACCCTTCACAGAAATAAAAACGTTATCATGACGCTTTACTAAAGAACCTTCCGAATTAATCGGAATCGAGCTGATAATTTGTGGATTTTGATATTCCGATACATCGATGATAGAAAAAACTGGCATGAATCCATAATCTGAATGTGTGACATATACAAAATCTCCTTCTATAGCAATATCTGTTGCAACAATATCAACAGAACTCAGTATAATCGGGGAATTGGGTTGACTCACATCATAAATGCGAAGTTCTCCAAAGCGCCCCATACACCATCCAGAACAATTTTGATAAACCAATATATAGGCAATATTTCCTTTAACCTCTACATGATAAAAGGTATCAGCAACAGTTGAATAGCTGGGGTATGGATCAATGTACCCTATCTCTTCAGGGTTCTCCGGGTCATTGAGGTTGATAATGTGCAAGCCATCAAAACCATCAGCGATATAAGCAATATTATCAGATAAATCCACTTCATGAACATCACCATCACCTGCTGATATACTGCCAATGATTTCCCAGACGGGTGTTTCATTCGACTTACATGAGCATATTAATAGCAAGGCAATCGTTAAAAACAACCCTCTGATGATTTTCATATCATGTCCTCTATTCATATCCGTAATCATTTTAATAAATGTTTTTTAATTCCACATTCAAACCCTGGCCGATCATGAGACAGGCTTAATGGTTCATAAATAAACCTGAAGCAGTTATTTATTGATGACCCACCGGGAATGTTCTTCAAAGGCACCTGTAAGTTTTTTGTTAAAACTGATATCACCTGACAATGCATTAAGGAATATCTCAGAATTCCTGGCATTTAAAGATAGGGTATCATGTTTTCGAACTGTCTCTTCCGCCCGCTCCAATGCACAGTTCAGGATGTAATTGTTTACTGTTTTTCCTTCAATACTTGCGGCACGCTCTAAAAGCGTTTTGGCCGTACCGCTCAGGCGGATGTTAATTCTATCGTTTTTAAAATTTCTTGAAGTTTTCATAATTTCATTTTCTTTCAGAACATTAGGATGTAAAAAATGTAGAGCAAAAAGGTGCCTTTGTCAATCAGGTGCAACTTATTATACCTGCATTACAACCTTACAACCCCTTTGCAGTCCGGGTAATCAGAGCAGCCCCAGAACCGGTTGCCAGCGCTTTTCCCGCTTTTAGCAGTCCTCACTACCATTGCCTTGCCGCAGAGCGGACAGGGTGGTGCGGGATCAGGAAGATCAGCCTCCTTCGGCTGATCATATTTTTTCTGTTCCCGGAAGGCAAGCCGCTTTGATGCAAGCTGTTCGCTGTAACCACCCTCTTCTACAAAGGATTTTTCCAGCGCTGAAATCAGCTGATCAAGCAGGAAATTCGCCTGGTTGATCAGGCATATAATGGCGTTTGCCCGTATGGCAGGGTCAGCATGCTCAAGCCATTTCGCGTAAAGCTGCCATCGCTGTAGATCCGTCAAATCCGTCAGCTTTGATGGGTCTGACGGATCTTTCTTGAAATTTTTTGGCACTGCCCTTACTGCACTAGCTTCCGCTGAATCAGGTGCCCATAATATCAAACGACGGTGACGCAAAAAATCCTCAAAATCAAGCAGCAGTTCTTCCAGGCTTGCCCTTGCAACATTAAGCAGGCGCAATTCTGTTTGTGAAGAGGTGGCCGCGGCCCTGCTGCCCTCTGCAATGTTCTGTCGGCCAGAACGCGCAGCCTGGATCATCTGGTCTGTCATCCGGTTGTGCTGATTAACAAACTTTTCACAAAACCAGTAGGTGGCATCATAAATAATGGTTGCAGTCTGAAAACTGGCGGTCGATCTGTATCCGCCACTCGGCCTGATCCTGGTCATAAATAATAGCCTCCTTTTGCCTCATAACTTTATTAAGGGCTCTCTTTTATGAATATCATCTTACTTAAATAGCCATGAGAAACCTTTGGTTGATTCAATAACCAGCCACGCCTTAAAAGCTCCCTTTTTATCAACCTGTTTATAAAACCATGTCCAACTACTACAATCCGCTCTTTTTCTGAAAGCAGGGATTCAAACCAGTTAACTGCCAGCTTTGCCCTCGCTTTAGCCTCAGAAAATGATTCACACCCTGTTTTATTACCTGTCAGCCAAAGCACCCTTGCGATAATCATCCAGTAATTTGCCTTGAGATAAACAGCCTGGAATTTTATCAATGGGATACCTGTCTCTCTTAAAAGTGGGGTAGTCACAATATTTTCACCAATCAACCGACCTGTCGCCATGCTTCTCAACAGGTCACTCGTGTAAACAACCTTTTCTTTATGCCCCATGTTCTTAACTGCAATGATCCCCGATTCATTGTATTTTTTAACCCCCGCAGGGAAATCACATCCGCGAATTTTTTCATTGATAGAGACTGTTGGTTCTGCATGCCGGTAAATGATTATTTCCATAGTTATTATGTTAATCCGTGAAAAGTGTGCTTACTCCTTCCTGGCGAAGATAGGTAATTATCCGGAATGGAATAGGGACTGTCAACAGGTTTTGAGATGTTCTTTGTGTAATAAGGATTTATGTCACATCGCTGATTGCTGGCCGCTTAAAACTCACAGGTTTATTGACAATAACCGCTTCCGATACTATTAATACCGCCACCACATAAACCGGATTGGGATACGTGAATGTAATAAATTATTGAGGTTCATGTTGCGTCAGAGAAAGATAAAAAATATAGATCAGAAACTTGCTACCCATACCAAGTATCTTGTTGAGAGCCCTATGGAAAACAGGGGCAAATGGAATCGTGTTTTTAATAACGAGAATCCGATATATGCAGAGTTCGGCTGCGGGAGGGGGCAGTTTATCATAAAAAAGGCAAGCCTTGATCCGGACAGCAATTACATCGGATTTGAATCCAGGGGGAGCATCATCATCCGTGCCCTTGAAAAGGCCATAATTGCAGATAAGAACAATACCCTTTTTGTTAATGAAAACGTCATTGATGTGAACGAATATTTTGATCAGGGTGAACTCGCAGGCATATATCTTAATTTCAGCGACCCCTGGCCTAAAAAGGGCTATGCAAAAAGGAGACTTACCCACAGGCGATTTCTTGAGGGTTACAAAAAGGCGCTCAGACCTGGCGGGTATATTGAATTCAAGACCGATAACATTGATCTGTTCGCATTTACACTGGATGAGTGCAGAGAGAGCAATTTGAATATCATAGAGGTAACAGATGACCTGCACAGCACAGACCTTGATGCACGCCTCGTAACTACAGAATATGAAGACAAATTCCACCTATGGGGGAAGAAGATATCCTACCTGAAGATACAGGTTTAGCCGGGGCAGTGCCCCTTTGAGCTTTCAGCCTTTTTCTTTTATCTTTTCACCTTGCGCCTTGCGCCCTGCGCCTTGAGCCATGAAATAATTCACACTTTTTTCATACTATTTTCCTAATAAACACACATGCCGGGTGAATAATCACCTGTAAAAAGGGCATTCAAGACTGCCCTCTAAAACGAAATACCGGTGAGTTAGATATCTCCCCCTTCACTTGTCCCTCCCAACGGGGGAGAGAACATCCACAGGATGAATTATTTAAGTCACCGGTATTTTGTAAAAGACAACCCATATGGAGGCAAAAATGACAGAGATACATGAAAGCATTAATAAGGCAGCGGGTTTAATTTCAAAATCAGTAACAGTAAAAATCATAGCAATAGGTGTGCTCATACTGGTTTTGCTTATACCTGCTTTGATGATCCAGAACCTTATCAGGGAAAGACAGGCAAGGCGTGATTCTGTTGTGATGGAGATCAATCAGAAATGGGGCGGGAGCCAGACCATCACCGGGCCCTTTATTACTGTACCATTCAAGGATTACTACACAGACAAGAATGGGGCAACGAAATACAATCTTAAATTTCTCCACATACTGCCTGAAACACTGGCTATTACAGGTAAAATTAATCATGAAACACGAAAAAGGGGTATCTTTGAGACAGTTGTGTATGATGCTAAACTAAAGTTTAATGGAAATTTCAGGATGCCTTCTTCTGAAAAGCTCAATATTGATCCGAATAACATAGAGTGGAATAAGACGCTGCTATCTGTGGGTATCACCGATATGCGCGGCATAGAGAATAAGATTGATATAGTTTATAATGAAAAGACCTGCAAAGCTGGCCCCGGGCTTATAACAACAGATATCGCCCCTGCCGGTGTAAGCACGTCGGTTGATCTTTTAACAGCAAATGGTGAAGGCACCTTTTCCTTCGAGCTTAATCTCAAGGGAAGCGACCAACTGTATTTTATACCTGTGGGTGAAACCAATACTGTAGATATAAATTCTGCATGGCCTTCACCCTCTTTTGATGGGGCATTCCTCCCTGATAATCACAAGATAAATGACAAAGGCTTTCTGGCCTCATGGAAGGTCTTGCACCTTAATAGGAATTATCCCCAATTCTGGATGGGCAAACAGTATGACCTGGCCCCTTCTGCCTTCGGGGTTAAGCTTATTATAACCGCTGACACATACCAGAAATCAGAAAGGCTTGCCAAATATGCGGTAATGTTCCTGCTTTTCACATTTGGGGCATTCTTTTTTTCAGAGGTGATAAACAGGCAGAGGATTCACCCGATACA
>JAFGFM010000014.1 GCA_016931115.1 Deltaproteobacteria bacterium
CTAAGACGTCAATCGAAAAACTGTATATTGTCTTCTAATGGAGAGGTGTTTTTTCTCTTGACTTACCCTTTAATGGGTGACCCCTTTTTAACAGTTGATAGCCCACATCCTTTATTTCTTCTCAAAAGAGAACGACCTTGTCTTTGATCCAATGGCTGGCGGTGGGGTTGTAGCCGACACATGCCTTGCATTCAACCGGAAATGCTGGAGCTTTGATATGGTTGATAGAATGGATACCAGCCGGAAATAGAACCCTACTTCTGGGATACCAAAAACCCCAAATGGCCTGTAAGCGGAAAGACAAAGCCCGATCTTATCATCTTTGACCCGCCATATTTCAGTAAAAAGGCGGAGGAATATTCAGAGGGCAGCATTTCAAACCTAACGAGAGAAGAATACCTTACCTTTCTTGAAAGGTTTTTCAAACTGGCAAATGAGAACAGTAAAAAGGGTACAAGGTTTGCGATGGTTAATGCGGACTGGCGTGATTTTCAGGACAAGCCTGCTATTGAGGAGACAAGAGAGTCATCTATCCTGATAACTGATTATTGTCGTTTATTGGAAAAATCTAGCTGGGAAGTAACCCATATTATACAGGCACCCATGTCATCGGAAAGATTTCAGGCAAATATTGTGGCTGCAATGCAGAAAGCAAAAATACTGGGTGTTACGAGTATGTATGTGATTATAGGAAAACAGGCTAAAGCGGTTTAGGCTGTAGGCTGTTAGGAAAGGCAAAACACCTAAAAGCCTTCAGCCTGTTAAAAGCAATTTCCATTTCTACATTTCTGCTCCCTTCTGTTTGGACCTGTCAGAATTTCCGACAGGTTGCCTACTCTGGCAATGCCCCTTAATCAAATATGGATGGGGGGAACATGCAACTATTTCTCTATCTTATATATCTTGAAAAATTCCGGGCATTCGGTCAGGGGTGTTTTTTGGGTCAAATCCCTGTTTTTTAGCCCAGGATAATCTGCCCCATAACGATATGACCTGTGGATCATATTATTCATCATATTGGGCATATCACCATCTTCAGCATAGCATTTCAGCTCTTTACCAAATACAGGGCTTATATAATCCCATACTATCTTCTTGTCTTCTGTCACCTCAAAGAGGTGGCCGCTGTTGGTGGATGTCACATGTATGTTGCCGTTGGGAAGCATCTGCACATAACCCTGGCGGAATGAATAAAAGCTTTGAGATGTTGTAGCGGAATACTCCCATACAATCTGATTTGTCTTCCTGTCTACTATTACAATGCCTGAGCGGTTGCCCTCAGCACGTTCAGAACCATTATCAAATATCATAAAGCGGTCTTTACCTATATAAGAAACCCCGTGAGAGCCAAACACCTTCTGGTCACCATTATCATACCATGAAGGTTTCTTACCCTGACCATAAGCGCTGGGGTTTCCCCATCTGTAAACCATCTTGCCTGTTTTGTGATCAACAAGATAAAACTCACTCAGGTTTCTTGAATTCAAAAGCACCATATCCATTTCAGGTATATACTCAACCACATTAAAATGGCTCCAGTCAAATCCGGCATAGTTCGGGCCAATCTTTTCAGGGAGTATATAATTTATATCAAGCTGGTTCGGGCCTGTTCCAATATGATCCCATACATGCCATTCCCAGACGGTCTTGCCATTCTTATCCACCTCACGCACAAAATCCATCCAGAATTCATTGTGATACTGGCCCATATCATGAACCTCAAGAGGTATGGTTCTGGGATCACGCCCTTTGGCAATTACCTCATCAATACTCTTTGCCTCCCAGCCCAGTATCAGGGTGTTACCGTTTGGCATACGGTCAAAACAGTGATGATGAATCTCTTTGGCGCTGTTCATCTTATATTCCCACACCACCCTGCCATCCCACTCTATCTCCTGAACAATGCCCCCTGCCCCGCCGATTGCTGCGGGTTTTTTTTCCATTACCCCGCCCCTTAAGAGATTGCCATTTGCCAGCAGCATGGCATAGGCGCCTGGTGTATATGCGGATTCCCATTTGTGAACAAGATTACCCTCCATATCTATAAGATATGTGGTTTTGTTATTCATCATTGGCGCAAAAAGGGTATAGCCACCATATGACCTTTCACTGTTATACTTGAGCACGCCAGTCGGCCCAACAATGGCCTCATATGAGAAAACAAAACCAGATGACATGGCAATAATAAAAGCAAAAATAAACCAGTAAATTTTTTTCATATTACCCTCCTGAAAATGAGATTCTGAATCTGAGGTGACCTGTCTGATATAGATTGTTTCATTTGATTTTTTATCTCTTATGTTGAGTTAAAAGACAATAACCTAGGCTTTATTCAATATGGTTTCTTTACTATGTTAAAGTTTAGCAGTCAAATAATAAACCGGAAAGAATTTATTTAGCTTTATTTATTAAGATATTTTAAATACAGAAACGGCTGAAATAAAGGTCCTGATATTGAACCTTAAAAAAAGCAGGGTTCCAGGCAAGGGACTATAAAATAGGGCTTTACATTTCTCTCTTTTTTAACTAAAGCGCTAGTATATGAGGTGATTATTTATGAAAACATATTCTCAATTTGCATCAATTCTTATTGTATACACCCTTATTATTCTATCTGCCTCAGTAGCGGATGCGGCTGAATACAAATGGCTCAAGACATCAAACTATCAGACAGTTCTGGTATTTGCAGATATAAAAGAATGCGGGCAATTATCAGGATATCTGAAAGATACAATAAAGGTAATCCTGTCGCGCTCAGATATCAAAGCGACCATCTCAGACAGCCTTGTCTTTCAGTCTGAAGAAGAAGGTAGTGAATTTTCACTGGAGCTTATGAACAGTAAATTGATAGAAGATGGCAAGATACTCTTTTATGTGTATGGCAGATGCATTGAGTATGGTTCAGCGCTCATTTACCAGTTTGATATAAATTTCGCTACATATGATAATAAGAGCTCACAGGCACTTATCTATTCATCGCCCAGACACAGCGTGTTCGGCGCTGATTCAGTAAACGGCATAAAAAGGAAATTTAAAAAGCTCATGGAAGATGCAGCGGCTGATTATATCTCATCCAATAAAGAGCATGCAAAACCTCATAAAACAAATAAGTAAAAAGCGGTTGACTTTTATGGAGCAGCCATTTTAGATATCCCTACTATTAATTAATAAAACATCAGGAAAGGAATGAACAATGACACAAAGAAAATATGAGAAACTTGTATATGAGTTTAAACCTGAGTACAACGAGGCAGCTGCGGAGGGTGTCGGCACAGACTTTGTCTATTCCCCACAGGCATATTTCAGGGGGGCATGTCAGATACCCGGTGCAAAGTACAATGTGGGTTTTCAGATCTTTGTGAAACCATTCTTTCTTGACAGGACTCCCCATCGCCATCCGGTAGAGGAATATCTTATATTCCTGGGCGGTACATTCCCAAATGTGTTTGAATTTGACGCTGATATCTCACTCTGCCTTGGCGAAGAGATGGAGGAGTATATTATTACAAAGCCGACTATCGTGCGTATCCCTGCCGGGGTTCTGCATTGCCCCCTAAATTTCAAGCGTGTTGGAAAGCCGATCTTTTTTCAGGCGGCATGCATGCAGGGGATGTTCGGCGGTGTATATGATGGAAAGGAGATCTATTACAATGGCCCTGGCCAGTGCGTATATGATGCAGACAAGAAGTGCGACGCCTGCAAAAACTGCCTGGATGATGACTGGGATAGATAGAGGTGAAGAAGCTCAAAGCTGAAAGCTCAAAGCTCAAAGCTCAAAGCTCAAAGCTGAAAGCTGAAAGCTGAAAGCTCAAAGCTGAAAGCTGAAAGCTGAAAGCTCAAAGCTGAAAGCAGGCTGAAAGTTTAAGGCTAAAGGATGAAAGCTGAAAGGCTGACATCCTTTTTTTTGAATCACAAAGATACCCTATTCTGCGCTTTTACTTGATAATTTTAACTATATCCCTGAACCTTGGATGCTCTGCTGTCCTCATCAGTTCAAAAAGGGCCATCTCAACACAGGTCATTGTTGCGCCCATACGTTCCATCTTTCTTAAGGCAAGCTCCCTGTTTTTTGGGTCCCTTGATGCGACCGCATCCGTTACAATATGCACCTCATAACCCATATCAAGGAGATTGATTGTGCTCTGGTAAATACAGATATGGCTTTCAATACCGGATATAAGTATCTGTCTTTTATTAATCTTTTTAACCTCTTCCATGAATGTCTTTTCATTACAGCAGCTGAAAGAGATCTTTGGGATAGCAATTAAATCAGGTATAAGTTCTCTGATCTCCGGAATCGTTGGGCCAAGCCCCTTCGGATTCTGTTCAGTGAGTATCATGGGTATTTCAAGGCACTTAATACCCTTTATCAACTGTCCGGTAGCTTTAAATAGAGACTCCTTGTCATGCATGGCAAGGGCAAGGTTCCCCTGGATATCTATTACCGCCAGTATTGTATTCTTAATATCAAGCATATTTTCCCTCCTTCTATTAATCCCAGAATATACAGGACATGGGGCACTCTCCCATTGCATCTAGTATGCACTCCTCATCACCGCCTTCAGGTTTTATCACAAAGGCTTTTTCGATTTCATGATTTAATTCAAATACATCAGGACACAAATCAGCGCAACTCCCGCACCCTATGCACTCACCTTCGTCTATTCGTACCTTTCTGCTCATATTTACTCCATGAATTTATGATTGTAAACGGCAGGCAATATATCATAAAAAATGGCTTTATCCATTAATTTCTGCCTGTAGAATTAAATAATAGCTTGAAATAATAGACAGTTTTTTATATTTCTATCATGATATGATTTTTACAAGGTTAAAGAGGCTTAGAGACCCTGATAAAAGTATGGAAAATGGTTGTAAAGCAATAAAAATGCAAAAAAAACAAGGAGAATTGAATGACAAAGAGAATTGATAATTTTAATGCAGGCCCTTCGGCCCTTCCCCTGCCAGTACTGGAACAGGCAAAGGAGGAATTACTTGATTTCAATGGAACAGGGATGTCCATAACAGAAATCAGCCACAGATCAACTGCCTTTGATGAGGTGATAGATACTGCCATAGCAAGGGTAAAAAGGCTTTTAAACCTTGATGACAATTACAGTGTGCTCTTTATCCAGGGCGGGGCCAGTATGCAGTTCTGCATGGTACCGATGAACCTTAATGTAGCAGGAAAACCTGTTGACTATATAAATACAGGCACATGGTCAACTGCCGCAATAAAAGAGGCAAAGATACAGGGGCTTGATACAAGGATACTTGCCTCTTCTGAAGAGAGGAATTTCGCATATATCCCCTATGATGTAAAAGAGGATGGCAATGCCGCATACCTGCACTTTACCTCCAATAATACCATAAAGGGTACACAGTGGGCCAAATTCCCTGAACCAAACGGGGTTCCCCTTGTATGTGACATGTCTTCGGATTTTTTAAGCCGGACCTTTGACGTTAAACCATTTGGTTTAATCTATGCGGGGGCACAGAAGAATATCGGGCCTGCGGGCGCTGCGATGGTTATTATTAGAAAGGATATGCTTGAGAGGACACCTAAAAATATCCCGACCTTTCTTAAATATACCACCTTTTCTGAGAACAACTCTATGTTCAACACACCGCCCTGCTTTGTCGTCTATATAATAGGCCTTGTTCTTAAATGGCTTGAAGAAACCATAGGCGGCCTTAAAAACATGGAAAAGCTGAACAATGAAAAGGCTGAAACCCTTTATTCATTACTGGACAGCTCCAGCTTTTACAGGGGCACAGCTGATAAAGACAGCAGGTCAAAGATGAATGTCACATTCAGGCTGCCTAATGAAGATCTTGAAAAAAGGTTTGTCTCCGCTGCAACAAAGGCTGGTCTGGAAGGGCTTAAGGGACACCGTTCTGTTGGCGGGTGCAGGGCCTCCCTTTATAATGCAACCACTATAGAGGCGGTAAAGAGCCTTGTTCAATTCATGAAGGACTTTGAAAAGAAAGAGGGGTAATCTTGAGACATATAAGGGTCGCCCAGCTCCTCTCCCTGGATAAGGGAGAGGACAATATCATAGTGATGGGGTGGGTAAGAACCAGGCGGGATTCCAAGGGAGGTTTCTCCTTTATTGAGGTAAATGATGGCTCCTGCCTTGGTAATCTCCAGGTTATTGCCGACTCAACACTGCCCAATTACCAGGATGAGATACTTAAAATCCAGACCGGATGCTCTGTAAAGGTGACAGGCAAAGCAGTTCCTTCACCTGGCAAAGGCCAGAAAATGGAGCTGCAGGCAAAAAGCCTGGAGGTGCTTGGATGGGCAGACCCTGAAACGTTCCCTTTACAGAAAAAGAGGCACTCCTTTGAATTCCTTCGCACCATCGCCCATTTGAGACCCAGAACAAATACCTTTGGCGCAATAGCAAGGGTACGCAATGCCATGAGTATAGCCATCCATAAATTTTTCCAGGAAAGGGGATTTCTCTATATTCATACCCCTATCCTGACCGGAAGCGACTGTGAAGGGGCTGGCGACATGTTCAGGGTCACCACCTTTGAACTGGATAAGATCCCCTTTAAGGATGGAAAACCCGCATTTGAACAGGACTTTTTTGGTGCGCCTTCACACCTGACTGTAAGCGGTCAGCTCGAGGCAGAGATATATGCCCTTGCAATGGGTGATGTCTACACATTCGGCCCCACATTCAGGGCGGAGAATTCCAATACTTCCCGTCATCTTGCTGAGTTCTGGATGGTAGAACCTGAAATGGCCTTTTGTGACCTTGAGGGGGATATCAGGACAGCAACAGAATTTATCAAATATATATTAAAGTATGTACTTGAAAACTGCCGTGAAGATATGGATTTCTTTAATAATTTTATTGATAAGACCATTATCGACACCCTGGAAAATATCATATCACAGGATTTCAGGATCCTGACCTACACTGAGGCCATTGATATACTTACATCCTCTGGTGAAAAATTTGAGTACCCTGTAAAATGGGGGAGTGATCTCCAGGCAGAGCATGAAAGATACCTCTGTGAAAAAAGGTTTCACTGTCCTGTAGTACTAATAAATTATCCCAAGGATATCAAGGCCTTTTACATGAAACTTAATGAAGATAATAAAACAGTAAGGGCAATGGATGTGCTCTTCCCTAAAATTGGAGAAATCATTGGCGGAAGCCAGAGGGAAGAGAGTTATGAACTCCTTCTCTCAAGGATAAAAGAGATTGGGCTTAATCCTGATGATTACTGGTGGTATCTTGAATTAAGAAAATTCGGCTCAGCCCCTCACTCTGGGTTTGGTTTGGGTTTTGAACGGCTCATCCAGTTTGTTACGGGCATGGCGAATATAAGGGATGTAATACCATTCCCCCGCACGCCGGGTAATATATCCTTTTAAAGAAAGGTTACTGGTTCATTGAAACCTTTACCTTTTCTTTAATATCTATCACCATGTCATCACTAATATTTTTATCATCTATATGATAGACAACTGATATAAGGTGCCTGCTCTTTTTGACCCTGTCAACAGGGCTTATAATAAGAGAGCCAAGCCCGAATGTTGTAAAATCCATAATGTCAAAACTAAGTGTATCCCTGGCGGATGGTTCAGAAGGATACTCATATATCCCGCTATACTCATTTTCACTCAGCCGGGAAATAAACATCGGGCTTCCCAAATGCCTTTCAGCCTCACCCCTTTTCATGCCCAAAAATACCGGACCCCATTCAGGGGCAGTCGAATGCATCTTCACATACACCCCGGTTGAACAGTCTGTAAATAAAAAAAATGTTCCCAGAAAAAGAATAAAAGGAATCCATCTTCTAACCATTTATAGCTGCCTCCTTTATATCAAAAGATATCCTCTCTTAAAACTATTCAAATTCCATGCCAATTATTTGATTGCACCCACCCGGAAAGGGGTAATTCTGGATTAAGCTTTCAGTCCCGCTTCCAGCGCATTAGCGTCAAATTAACAAAAAAATCGTACCGAAAACATATTAGTGGTAAGGGATATAAGATAAAGTTCACTGAGAAAACATCTATTCATAAATCAAGACGAAAAATCATTTTTCACACAAAGTCACAAAGCTCACAAAGTTAAAAAAATAATATGTAAAAAGCATTTGATTTTCTTAGTGTTCTTTGCGCCTCTGTGTGAGCTATTTCTTTAGGCTTTTGCTTTTCGCCTTAGCTTGACTCCTATGCGCTTCCAGCGGGATCAGCCAATTATTTGTTTTAATGTCTTGTGCAGAAAGATGAGGGCTGACCGCTTGCCCGCTAGGTAATATTTGCCGGTTACAGGGAAAGTACTTCATATCTGACGGCCTGCCAGAATTTACCTCAGATTGAATCTTGAAATCACAATACTTTTTATGCTTTAATTTCAATAAGATGGAATATTGAAAAAGGGCATGCAGTGCATAATTGAGAATGGTACGATAATTGCTAATATCATTCGCAGAAATCAATCTTATGTGGAGGCAGAGATGATAAACGGAATGCTTGAATCTTCCAGGGGTTGCATGAAAGAAGAATTCAGGATGGATATTATATCCAGCAACCTATCAAATATTAATGTTATTGGTTTTAAAAAAGACAGGATCTCCTTCCAGAGTATTCTTGATAAGACATCAATGTCAGCAAATGCACCTGCAAATGTAACAATAAGGCCTGATATGGAGCAGGGGGACCTTAATGGCACAGGAAATGAACTTGACATTGCCATTACAGGAAAAGGTTTTTTCAAGATCAGCACAGAAAACGGCATTAGATATACCAGGAAAGGTAATTTCACCCTTGATACCAGCGGCATTCTTACAACACAGGGTGGTGAAAAGGTCATGGGCAAATCCGGCCCCATAACAATAACAGGCAAAAACATAAGTATTGACAGAAAAGGTAATATCCAGACCGATGATGGCATATTGGGTCAGCTGGATGTTGTGGATTTCGAAAATTACAGGGGGCTCATCAAGGAGGGAAAAACCCTTTTTGCAAACCAGACGGATGAACCTGAAATTGATATCCCGACTGAAACTGCTATATCACAGGGATACACAGAACTCTCAAATGTTAATGCAGCTGATGAAATGGTCAACATGATTCATGCCATGAGGGCATTTGAATCATACCAGAAGGCTATGAGGGCTATTGATGATCTGAACAACCAGGCCATAAACCAGGTTGGCAGATTAAGATAATATTGTAAACAAGGAACAAGGAGAAAAGAAATGATAAGAAGCCTTTGGACAGCCGCATCAGGCATGTCAGCCCAGAAACTGAATATGGATGTGATCGCACAGAATCTTGCTAACGTAAATACAAGCGGGTTCAAGAAAAGCCGTGCGGATTTTGAAGACCTCCTGTATCAGAATATGAAGTCACCGGGGGCTGATACAAGTTCAGGCGGGCAGATACCTACAGGCATCCAGATAGGTATGGGCACAAGGCCTGTATCAGTACAGAAGATATTCACCCAGGGTGATTTCCAGCAGACAGGCAATAAACTGGATATGGCCATTGAGGGGGATGGATTTTTCAAGGTAATAAGTAATGGCGAAGAGGTCTATACCAGGGCCGGCTCTTTTAAACTGGACAATGAAGGATACATTGTAACCTCACAGGGAGACAGGCTTCAGCCGGAGATTTCCATACCGCCAACTGTCACGGAAATAACAATCGATGCAGGTGGTATGCTTTCAGCACTGGAAGAAGATGGTAACACTGTTGCTGCTTCCGGGCAGATTAACCTTTATAACTTCATCAACCCATCAGGCCTGAAAAGCCTTGGCGGTAATTATTACAGCCCCACCCCTGCATCAGGAGATGTTACAGAGGGTACGCCCGGCGTAGATGGTCTTGGCGCAATTGTTCAGAATTCTCTTGAAATATCAAATGTTGATGTTGTTGAAGAGATGGTGAATATGATCGCCTGTCAGCGCGCCTATGAAATATCATCAAAATCAATCAGGTCTGCTGATGACATGATGCAGATGGCTAACAATATAAAGAGATAGGACAAAGGCTATGATGAGTAATACTTTCAAATCAGTCAAATATACCTTAACCCTGTTTGCAGCATGCATGCTTTTTTCATCCTTGTGTCTTTCACTTGAAATCAAAGTAAAGGATAAGGCGCTTGTTGATGGTGAAACAGTCTCCCTTGGTGACATTGCCACTTTTCAGCCCGCAGATGATATACGTGTTGACAGGTTAAGTGCAATCGAGATCTCAGTCTCCCCTGCCCCTGATACAATACGTAAGATTGAAAAAGATCTCATTATGTACAGGGTTGCCCATCATATTAACGGGGATAAGAATATTACCCTTAGCACACCTGAAAGTATTATTGTTGAAAGAGAATCACAGGTTATCTCAGGAAAAACACTTGAAAAGATATTCACGGATTATGTGTTTGGAAACTCACCCTTTGATCAGGACGAGATAGTAATAGAGAAGATAAATACACCATCATCTATAGCATTCCCGAAGGGAAGGCTGGATTGGGAAATATCAGAAAAACAGAACAATAGTAACTCAGGAAATATCTCGATTAACGTGGAATTTTATTTAGAAGGTGAACCACAGAGAAAAATAGTCCTCTCAGGCAGAGTCGGGATCATTAAAGAGGTTATAAAGGCGAACAGAAACATCAATAAAGGAGAGCTTATCTCATTAAAGGATATAACCCTTGTATCAGAAAAAGGTAAAAACAATAAAAACTCTATATCAAGTATTGAAGATGTGATCGGTAAAAGGGCAACCAGAAGAATCCAGGCAGATCAGGCTATCCAGAACGGTATGGTAATGATGCCCCCTGCTATTGAAAAGGGCGCCCAGGTAATGATCAGGGCTGAAAATGAAGAACTTGTCATAACTGCCTCAGGAAAGGCGCTTGAAGAAGGAAGTGTTGGTGACCAGATAAGGGTAATGAATATAACAAGCGGTAAGGAAATAATAGCCACAGTAAAAAGAGCTAATCTTGTACAGGTCCAGTTCTGAAAAAGATAAACAGGGAATAATTTCCCGGGAGTTTTAAAATGATAAAAGCAATTAATATAATAACTATCCTCTGCCTCGCAGCAGTTACAGGCTGCGCCGCAAAACAACCTCAGAGGCAGACCATGATGCCGGTTACAATGCCTTCTGTAAACGCTGTGGCTTTTGAGAGGGATATTAATAAAAGAGACCCGGAATCACTGGCCGGCATTTTTTCAGAAGAGGTGTCAAGGGATTTTTATCAGGACCTTAGGGCCTATAAAGTTGGAGACCTTGTAACAATAAATATTGTCGAGACTTCCAATGCAAGCAAATCAGCCTCAACACAGACAGGCAGAAACTCATCCATTGATGCAGGTATTCAGAATATGCTGGGATGGGAAGGAAAAATTAAAAACCTCACTTCATTTGGAAACAGTGATGCAAGAAATGCATTTAACAGTTCAAGCATGCTGAAGGGTTCTCTTACCAACAGTTTCAATGGTTCAGGGCAGACTTCAAGGGGTGACAGCATGACTGCATCCATAACCGCCAAGGTTATTGATGTAAAACCAAACGGAAATCTGCTTATTGAAGGGATAAGGGAGATACGGGTCAACAGTGAAACACAGATTATTATTCTTTCCGGTTTCATCAGACCTGTTGATATATCACCGGATAATACTGTTCTTTCAAGTTACATAGGGGAGGCAAAGATCGAGTATCTTGGGACCGGGGCAATAAGCGATAAACAGCGTCCAGGCTGGCTTACAAGGGCAGCAGACATTGTATGGCCCTTTTAATGGAGGCAACGATGAAACGAGTTAATAATAACAGATATACAAAACTGATTATCCTTACAATCCTTTTTATTTCAGGTTATGCAACATGCGCTTCAGGGGCAAGGATAAAGGATATTGCATCTTTTAAGGGTGTAAGAAGCAACCAGCTTGTAGGCTACGGGCTTGTAATAGGCCTGAACGGTACAGGAGACGGCAATTCAACACAGTTTACAACACAAACCCTTGCAAACATGATGGAACGTCTTGGAATCCATACCCTGGCTGAAAAAATCAAGGTAGACAATGTAGCGGGTGTTATTGTTACTGCAAATCTTCCTCCCTTTTCAAAAAAGGGGAGCACACTCGATGTGCTTGTGTCGTCAATCGGTGATGCAACAAGCCTTCATGGCGGCACACTTGTAATGACACCCCTTAAGGGCGCTGATAACAATATATATGCAGTAGCACAGGGTGCACTGCTGGTCGGAGGTTTTGCCTCTTCAGGTGGGGCAGGCGGCGGTGTCCAGAAAAATCATCCAACAGTGGCCAGGATTCCCGGTGGAGCCATGATTGAAAGGGAGTTGGCCTTTGATTTCAATGCACTGACCGATATAACCATAGCCCTTGACCGTCCGGATTTTACAACCGCACTCAGGATGTCTGATGCCATTAATAATACACTCGGGGTTAAAAATGCTATCCCTGTGGATGCCGGCACTGTAAAGATTAAGATACCTGAGACATATGCCGGAAATCATGTCACCCTGGTCTCTTCACTTGAACAGATAGAAATTCAGCCTGATATGGAGGCAAGAATCGTTCTTTCTGAAAGGACAGGCACGGTTATAATGGGTGAAAAGGCAATGATCTCACCGATCGCTATAGCACATGGAAACCTGAGTGTCGAGATCAAGGAAAAAAAGGATGTAAGTCAGCCTGCGCCATTTTCAGATGGTGAAACGGTTGTTACACCGGATACCGAGGTGAATGTAACAGAAGAAAATAACAAGCTCCTGCTGGTGAGCCCTGAAAAGGCTGATATCGGAAGTGTGGTAAAGGCGTTGAATGCAATAGGCGTTTCTCCAAGAGACCTTATAACAGTATTCCAGGCCATAAAGGCAAGCGGTGCCTTACAGGCTGAACTTGAGATTATTTAGGATTTTTTAAAAATGAGGCCATCACAGGGGGCATCCAGTTAATGAAAGATATATCCATAAAATCATCAGATCAGCCTTCAGCAATAAAAACTGCTGATCAAAAAGATGCCAAACTGAAAAAGGCCTGCGTTGATTTTGAGGCTGTATTTACATATGAGATGCTTAAAAGCATGAGAAAAAGCATAGAGAAGGGTGATCTTTTTCATGGCGGCCAGGCAGAGGAGATATATGAATCCATGCTGGATCAGGAGCTCTCACAAAATATTGCTGGAAAAAGTAGCAACAGCATCAGCGAGATATTATATAACCAGTTAAAAAATATCCATCAATTGACCGAACAGGCAGAAACTGCAGATACTCCCGTCAGTACCAGCAAGGCCGGGGAAACCGGCACACATCCCGAATGGCCCCTTAATGGAAGGATATCCTCATCATTTGGATGGAGAAATGATCCTTTTACAGGGAAAAGAAAATTCCATGCAGGAATGGACCTGGCTGCAAAGGAAGGTACTGATATCAAAGCTGTTATGGCTGGCAGGGTGCAGATGGTGGATGATCAGAAGGGATATGGCAAGTTAGTGGTACTTGATCATGGTGAAGGGTATACAACACTCTATGCCCATAACAGTGATATTACTGTAAAGAGCGGTGACTGGGTACAAAAAGGTTCAACCATCGCGAAGGTAGGCTCAACAGGCAGAAGCACAGGACCGCATCTTCACTTTGAGGTAAGAAAAGACGGGCAAAGGCTTGATCCTGAAAAATTCTTTAAAATTTAAGGTTAATGGCCCCGATTTAAAGGATATTTCAGTATTTGCATTCTTGTACCGATATAAAAGAAAAAGGAGTAACATGGAAAAGGATATTAACAGACTGAAAAATCTATACCTTAAAAGGGTATCACTATATGAAGAGCTGCTTGGTTGCATAAAAAGGGAGAGCGATAACCTTATTAACCAGGACATTAAGGGTATATGGTCATCCCTGGATGAGAAAAAGGAGATTTTAGAGGCTATAGAAGAAAATAACAGGAGCTTTCCTGAAAATTATACAACGAGCCCTGTACCTGCAGATATTTCAAGAAATGACAAAGATTCAATAATGAGTTTCAAGAAAAAACTCATGAATTTAAAACAGGAAATCGGTACAAGAATCAATGAAAATATATCATTTATCAATGATACGCTTACTTTTATAAATGATGTGTTCAACACCATCACAAATACCGATAAAAAACCTGATATATATGGACGGGACCTTAAAAAAAGAAATGGAACCTCTAACCTTATTTATCATAACGAGGTTTAAAAATGAGTGGAATTGGTCTTGTACTTAATCTGGCAAAGGACGCCATACTTACACAGCAATATGCTATTGATGTGATTTCTCATAATATTGCCAATGTGAGCACTGAAGGGTATGCAAGACAGGTCCCTATGCTTGAGGCTCAGGACGCTGCACCCTATGGGGGCCATTTGTTCGGCAGGGGTGTAAAACTGAGCGATATTCAGAGCGTGACAAACGCATTCATAGAAAGACGTTTGCAGTCATCAACAAGCAATCTCTCCATGATGACAGAAAAAGAGACATACATGAATATCATGGAGACTATCTTTACTGAAAATTCAAGCAACAGTATAAGCAATCAGTTCAGCGAATTCTGGAATGCCCTTAATGACCTGAATAACAACCCTTCAGGAATACCCGAAAGAAATATGCTTACAGAATATGCATCTCTTCTTGCCCAGAGTTTTCAGGATACAAGCAGTGACCTTCTAAACCTGAGTAAAGAGGTTAACAATTCGATAGAGGTAAGCATAAACTCCATAAATGAGGTACTTGATCAGATAGCAGATGCAAATAAGCAGATACAGCTGGTAAAGATTACAGGGAGTCCAAATGACCTGATAGATAAAAGGAATCTCCTTGTAAAAGAGCTTTCAGAGTATATGGATATCAATACCTATGAATATGAAGATGGAACCATTACGGTTAGCAGCAATAAGGGTTTTATGCTGGTCAACAAGCAGTCATCATACCACCTTGACTTTAATGGGACAGATATTACATGGTCAACCAATTCAAGCCCTATTACTAATGAAATCAATGGAGGCAAGCTTGGCGGATGGCTCGATATAAGGGATGAGATAATCCCGAAGTTCAAGTCTGACCTTGATGAACTGGCAAAATCAACCATATGGGAGGTGAACAAGCTTCACAGCCAGGGAGTGGGCCTTACCGGATTTACATCTGTCACAGGCACTTATGATGTGGATGATTCAACTTCAGCATTGGGCATCCCTGCATCAGGTCTGGATTATTATGACAGGATTCAGGACGGGAGCTTCAAAATCTACTTATATAATGCTGACGGCGATTATATGGGAGATACCACAATAACTATTGACGCAGACACTACCTCCCTTGATGACCTCGCAACTACATTAAGCGCGCTCACAATAGGAGGAGAAGATGCATTAAATTCAACAATCACGAACGACTCCTTGAATATAGAGATAGACTCTTCAACCCACTCAGGATACACCTTTGCCTTTTCAGATGACAGCAGTAATATCCTTGCAGCGCTCGGTATAAACACATTTTTTACCTCTTCCAATGCCAGGGATATGGGAATAAACGATATGATCATTGCCGACAAAAACTTTATTGCAGCAGGCACAATCAGCAATGACGAAATTTATCCCGGAGACAACACTAACTCCCTTAAACTGGCAAATCTCCAGTATGAAAATGTATCTGTAAAAAAATGGGTTTATTCGCGGGGTGAGAGCCCAACCTCAATTGATGTTACAAATATTACACTGGATAATTATTTTCACCAGATGGTAGGCTCAATAGGGATAGAGAGCCAGAGCGTTCAGCGCGAAAAGAGCTATACAGAGGCAATACAGGAAGAGATGAAGGCAACAAGGGACAATATATCCGCTGTTTCTCTGGATGAAGAGATGACTAACCTGATCAAGTATCAGCATGCCTACATGGCTGCTGCCAAATTAATAACGACCGCACAGGAGATGCTTGATGAGATTCTCCAGACGGTATAGGTAAAGGTGTAACATGAGAGTAGCCAATAAAACTATTTATGACGGCACCATAAGGAACCTCGGCATGACCTCATCAGGAATGGTCGATGCGAATGAAACTGTATCAACCACAAAAAGGATAAATAACCTTTCCGATGACCCTGTAGGCCTTGTTGCTGTGCTGGGACTGAGATCATCTTTGTCCAATCTCAATCAAATGGAAAGAAATATCTCCATGGGAAGTTCATGGCTCAAGGCATCTGAATCTGCGCTTACACAGGTAAATAATATACTCTCATCCACAAAAGAACTTACTGTTGCAATGAGCAGCGGAAATACCAATGCATCCCAGAGAGCGAATAATGTGGATCTAGTTGACGGTTATCTTAAAGAGATCATCTCTCTTTCAAACAGCTCCACCGGAGGAAGGTACATTTTCGGAGGCACAAATACAGATACAATACCGTTTGATTTTGATGCTTCTGGCACACAGGTGACATATGCCGGAAATGATACTGCATTTTCAATAAACATCGGCAAGGACTCGGTTGTTCCGGTTGGGAGAGACGGCGAGGATGTATTTGGCGAAAACTGGGATGATTCAAATATATTCAAGACCTTAATGGACCTAAAGACAAGCCTTGGGAGCAATGATATAGCCGGCATTCAGGGTGCAATGACGAAACTTGATGCACATATAAAAAGCGTTAGTGGTACCATTTCAGATATAGGCGGTAAAACAATAAGGCTTAATGTAAAACAAGAGGTAGTAACGGATCTCAAACTCACAGATACTGAAAGGATGTCAGAACTTGAAGATGCTGATCTTGCAGCGGCAGTTATCAATCTGAAGTCAAAGGAGCTGGCATACAATGCGGCACTCTCTTCATCAGCAAAACTGATGGAGTTGAGCCTGGTTAACTTTGTCTAGCTGCATTCTCAGGTATCTGAGTTCTTAATTGCGAGGATGAGAAGATAATCAATATTTCTGGAGCCATGGAGGGTACCAGTGCTTGTACTAACAAGAAAAGTAGATGAAAGTATAACAATAGGACATTTTATCACCATATCGATCCTGGAGGTCAAAGGGAACCAGGTAAAACTGGGCATCAAGGCGCCAAAAGATGTCCATATAAACAGGACCGAGATATATGAAAAGATCATGAGTGAAAATATAAAGGCATCACAGACAGAGATAGATCTGGATAAATTCCTTAACTCTATTGAAATAGGTGAAAAAGGAAAGTAATGAATATTAAAACTTCAAGATTTGGCGATATAGAAATTGATAAGGGCAGGGTTATCCAGTTCACTGAAGGCCTGATTGGATTTCCTGATGAGAGGGAATATATAGTCATGGAACATAGGAGTGATTCCCCGTTCATGTGGCTCCAAGCTGTAGGCAACCCGGATCTGGCCTTTGTTATAATGAATCCTTTTCAGGTCTTTCCTGAATACCTGAAGGATATCTCTCAGGAAGAAGAAAATGCCCTGAAACCGGATAATAATGAAACAGTAATGATATTTGCGATTGTCACTATACCTAATGGAAAACCAGAAGAATCAACGTTGAACCTGATGGGGCCAGTTGTAATAGACCCTGTTACTAATAAAGGCAAACAGATAATCCTGGCAAATTCGGGATACAGTCACAGGCACCCGATCACCTTTAA
Source organism: Deltaproteobacteria bacterium (assembly GCA_016931115.1). Taxonomy (GTDB): domain Bacteria; phylum Desulfobacterota; class DSM-4660; order Desulfatiglandales; family HGW-15; genus JAAZBV01. Next base: position 17,632 of record JAFGFM010000014.1, read on the forward strand.
AGCTAACAGGTAAGAGGATATTTTTATCATTTTTTTTTATGATTAAAGTAATAATTACTGCATAATATCCTTGAAAAAATAGTTCTTACGTATTATATTTTGCATTACTTTTCTTATTCAGGGTTCAGTAATGAAAACCAATACGGATCTGGCGATTATACCGGTCAAAAATGAGATCAAGCCTGTGAGGGTGATTTCCAGCAGAGCTATAGGCGCTTATACCGATGATAAGGATAAACTTGTAAGGATCGCTTTTCCGGGCACAAAATACAGCCGTGTTGGCAGCACCTATGGCAGGGCAGGTAATGAAAAAGATACCAGGGGCATGGGAGAAAATATTGACATGTATGTATAGGCGCTGACCCTATTCATCAAACCCTCCCCTTTCCTTGAGCACCCTCCTCTGACAATAATAGATAAATTTCTTGAGCTCGTTCTGATCATCCTTTTTTATCTCAAGGATTTTAAGTCCAAAATCCATTTTCCCTGTTTCCACATGTTTTGCCATTCTTACAATCTCAGCAGAACCTATCTTTATATTAACAGGGGTCTCTTCCTCGTCAAATAAAAGGGAGATGGCTGAATATTTTTTCCCCTTAAACAGGATATCCTTATTATACCGGTTTAGATCAGCATCTATCAGGATACCACCTTCACTTACATTTATAACCGGAAAGGTCATTTGATTATCAGCACATTTACAGGATAACCTTACCCCTGAAGGAACAGGCACCCTGAAGCTATTGCGTCTCTGCGCCCTTTCTATAAATTCGGGAAAGCGAAACTTGATTCGTCTGCCAATAATCCTGGTAATGGTAGTCTTGAAACTGTACTGTATCTTTTCACCATCACTGAACTGAAAATAACATTTTTTGCCCTCTGCAACCGGGGCAACAGAACCGGCGCTTCCAGGGTAATCAATGAAGAATCCCCTGTTTTCAGTATCAGACAGGCCCAGAACAATGGTCAGGCCATCAAAATTTGTGCCCATCACATGTATATTCAGTATTGTATGATCCTGTTTTAATTTCTCAAGGATGGCAAATATCTTTTTACCGCTGATTCTTTCGGTATCTTCCATAACTGTATCCCATTAATTCCCTGATCTAATCATATATATCATCGAGATGCAATACCTGTGCCCTGTAATCATACTCCCAACTCATAAGGAAAAGGTTTTGTTGTTTTTATCTGATTTCATTACCAATCGATGTATCAATACATATGCAGCAATTACGACTGCAATAAAAATCAGGATCCATAAATAATGCTCTTGTATCATTGCCTTTCCTCTGTGTACCAGGTCACTGTATGTCATATCACCTGAAAGCCTTCCGAGATAGTAACCGACCCATATGAGAATAATAGACCATATCCCTGCGCCTAGAGCGGTAAAGAGAGAAAACCTTGACAATGGCATCTTTGCAACACCTGCCGGTATCGAGATCAACTGCCTTATGGCAGGAAGGAGGCGGCATATAAAGGTGGCAATCTCTCCATATTTTAAAAAAATCTCCTCTGACCTTGTGAGTACTGACGGTTTTATAAAAAAATATCTGCCATACCTGTATAGAAAAGGCCTGCCCAGATACATTGCCAGATAATAGTTGATGTATGCACCAGCAAGGGAGCCTGCCAGACCGCATACAAACACAAAAGCGATGTCAATATAAGGATCACCGAAAAAGAGCTCACCCCTGTATGCCATGAAACCGGCAGGGATCAAGACTACCTCACTCGGAAAGGGAATAAATGAACTCTCTATGGTCATAAACAGGAAGATCATGAGAAAACCCCATACATGTGCATATTGCACTGCCCACTCTATGTGTTCGATTATTATTTCAGTCATCTCTATTCATTTACCCCGGCTGATGCTCATCTCTTACAAGGTCAAAAACTGTTTTTACAGGGCTGAAGGTTGCAGCAGGCACTTCAATAAAAACAGTATTCCAGAATGCCATAGAACCATTCCAGAGCCCCGGCAGTTCAAGAGCCTTCAACTCCTTACCATTCTGTGATTTTAAGGAAATAAAGTCTGCATCATTGTCCACATAGTCTCTCAGGTTATATGGATTCCCCCAATAATCCCTGAGGCCGCATACCAGATCAACCGGGTTAAAATGGGTGGCTGATTTAAATGCCTGCTTCTGATCCGGCTTATCCATATCAATCTGTGATGACTCAACAATCTGTATGGATGAGCCTTTGCCTGCCTTTTCTACCCAGAATGGCCCTCCACCCGGTTCACCTTCATTCTTTACCATACCGCATACCCTTAGCGGCCTGTTAAGCATCTTAATGAGGTATTCCTTTTGTATGCCGGCAGGGCTCGCTAATAAACCGGCATCAGGGATGACACTGAGATGTTCTTCCATGAATATGAAAAGTGATTTTATATATTGCTCATCCGGATTATCATCTATCAGGGTCTTAACATGTCCGAATATTTTATCCTGGAGCTCTATCAGAAAACCGCCAATGGCCTTTTTATATTTAAAGGTAATATCCTTAAACCTGTCATGGCTGACATTATCTATATTCTTGATAAATACAATATCGCCTTCAAGGTCTGATAGGTTTTCTATCAGGGCGCCATGTCCGCCAGGCCTGAAAACAAGAGACCCCTTTTCATCCCGGAACGGTTCATTATCCATATCAACAGCTATTGTATCGGTATAAGGCCTCTGGCATGAATACGCTATTTCATATGAAGCCCCTTCCCTTTCATAAAGTTTAAGGACAGAGTCAATGTATCCCCTCACCCGTGTCTCATGTTCAGGTGAGATGGTAAAATGGATTTTTATCCTGCCAGCCTTGTCAGCTGTATAATTGAGAGCCTCAACAAGTTGTTCCTCAAATGGGGTTCTTGAATGGGTGTCATACCTGTGAAATGGTATCAAACCCTTGGGTATATTTGAGAGGTTAAGGCCTTCATCAGAAAGGAGGCAATCAAGTATCTGGTTTATTTTTTGATTTTTAACAGCAGTATCAATGTCGTTGCCGTTCTCTTTCATTATTTTTTTAAGAGCATCGAAAAAGGCGTATCTTTCAAGATCACCTGTAAATGAAATAAGAGGTTTATACCTGTTATCAGATGATATTATTGCAGGATCATTTATATTTGTTATTTCATTGTAAACCTCAAGCAGATATTTGAACATCCTGCTGGCAGCACCTGATGCAGGCACAAACTTCATGCACCTGCCCTGTTTTTGAGCATCATCAAATATGCTGATATATCTCTCGATCTCTTTGTTATCCAGGGCCGTGATGCCATCATTGACAGTACAGGGTCTTAAAATCTTTGTGAAGGGTATCCCTTTTTTAAATATGCTGATCTGAGAGATCACCTTTTCCGGTGTCATCCCGTGGGCGGATATCTGTGAAAGATCCGCGTTAGTAAATATCTCTTTATCCATAATAACTCCGAATAGCTGTACAGTACCTTTTCAAAAACAATGTCAACAGAGGATATATAAAAGCAAAAATAATGCCAACATAATTTTGGATATTATTTTCCGATAAATACCGCTATCTAACAGCAGCCTGTTTTTAAAAACCTCATCTATTTCGCTGGTGAAATCCTTTTTCAAATATTCCCCCTTCATTAAAGAATTAACGAGGTTTCTCTCACCCATGAACCAACATGTATGCTGCGATGGCTGCAAGCAGGACTGCAACAAACCGGTTAAATGTTTTTTGCGGCATACGCTCAACAAATCCTTTTGCTGACCATGTCCCAAGAATCATTGCGATACCCATCAGCGCGGCAAGAGACCAGAATTCCCGGTTCAGAGGTATGAAGTGCTGGTATACCAGCATTTTAATACCATGCATCATTAGTGCGGTTATAGCCTCGCTGGAAATATAACCGGCAGGTGGCAGACCGAGTGAAAGGAAGATTGCAGCCCCCAGGGGGCCTGCACTTCCGACCAGCCCTGAAAGTAAACCAACCAGGCATCCTGAACCTGTCAATAATACTGGGCTCACCTTGATTTTTAACAAACCGAAGTATTTTAACAGGATGAATATCAAGATGGCCGATCCGATTAAACGCATAACCAGTTCTTTGGGCAACTGGACGAATGAGACCGCTCCCAAAATACTGAATGGTACAGCACCAAGAAGAAAGAGCCCTACAGGTTTCCACCGAATCTGTTTAAAGCCGAACCCAGCCCTTGAAAGATTGCCGATAAACTGTGCAATAGTCAGTAATGGAACGGCATGTGTTACCCCAACAGTAAAAACCAGCAGGGGCAGAAGCAGAAGGGCGCCGCCAAATCCGACTGCTCCTGAAATTGCTGCTGCAATAAAAGCAGCTACAAATAGTAAAACTGTTTCAAACAATTAGTTACCAACCTGTTTTAGGGGTTATGGGAAATTAAGGACAAACCAAAAAAAATAAATTATCTAAAAATCATTTTTTTTCATTTGATCACTATTCTGAAATTGTTTTTTTCGGTTTCCTTTTTTTAAGATTTCCCAGGTTTAATATTAAACCAACCCCTCGCTTCATAATATTTCACAACCATTTCTCTTAGAGATTGAAACGGGTGGTCCTGCATGGCAGAATAAAATTCATTACTGTCTTGATACTCCGTGTTTTGATTCAATGGGATATCATCATTGGTCAAATAGTCATATGCCTGCTGGATTTCTTTAAATCGCATTTCCGCATCGGGATTTCCCGGATTTTTATCAGGATGCCATTTCAAGGCCAGCCTTCGATATGCCTTTTTTATTACCTTTTCTGAGGCTGATTCTTTGACTCCCAGTACCCGGCAAGACTCATATCTGTTTATAATTGTCATTTTTTATTTACTAAAAATATCCGAAACACTCCCGCCCATAAGATAAAAATATGTCACAGCCCAGTTGCAGAGTATTGTAACAATACCAAATAAAATATTACCAACACTCATGAGCGCCCACCCAGAGAGGATATTGCCTATGACACATCCCCCTGCAAACGCAGCGCCTGCCCCCAGCAATATCCCTCCGAAAAATGCGACCACTGTCTGGGATGGGGGCCTGGAGGTGAAGGTCATGGTTCCGGAGATCCTTGCTGATACCCACGAACCGACCATAAGGCTTACAACAAGGAGCAATAGCCAGAGGTTGATCTTTTTGGACGCAGGGGCAGCAGGTGTAACCGGTTTATCACTGGCTGAGAACTGACCAGTGGATGGTGTCTGAGTTAAAGCAGCAGGCTTTGTTTCGGGCTTTTTATAGACATATGTCGGGTTGTTTTCAGTAAAAAGCTGCTGCATATGAAGGACTCCATGTGTTACACCAAGGGGATAGTTTCTCCCGACAGAGGCGGATGACAAATAGGCAAATATCGCAAGTATACCGATGGCTATCCCTGCCTTCCATGGTTTCCATGGGCGTCTGATCGTCCGTGATATTATTCCTGTATCATCCTGTTTTAGTTTGCCCTGTTTCTTATTCTTTTTGTTGCTTATGACAATACCTATTATGGTCAATACAGCAAAGATAGCTGCCAGCATCCAGTAAGGCATACCGGTAATGGATGAGAGGGTAACAGGCCCACCATCCTGTGCTTTTATTACAAAACTTTTCATATGTTTATTAAAACCGCTCAGGTATCCGAACTCGACAATGGATATTCCGAAAGGGATGCCAATAAGACCCGCCATAGAATTGATGCTGCCTGCCGCAGATTTGAACAGGCATCCACTGACACAGCCGCCCGCAAGCACTATTCCGGTGCCAAAGAGCACCCCGCCAACAATATAGTTAAGATAGATCAAGGGCTTTGGTGAAAGTTTAATAAACCCCATAAGATCAAACGCTGCAAAGAGCACCATGCATATGACTATGGCTATCCAGAGACCAAGGGCCTTTGAGCGGTCCCGCATGAGAATTACTTCACTAATGGCGCTTGCACCGCAGAGTTCGCCTTTTTTAAGGAAAAAACCGAACAGAAAACCCACAGGTATAGCGGTTAATACAGAGAGACCTGTATATTTTGCAATCAGCACAATCCCGATTAAAAACATTATGCTGAGAATAGAATACCCCTTCCAGTTGACATTTGTTCCTGCTTCTGACATTTGATTCGCTCCCTATTTATTGAACTCTTCCTCTATATTTTCTACAAAGGCCTTTATCTCGTCCCTTACCCTTCTGTAATGGTTCAATGCCTTCTCCTCATCCTTTTCACCTTCAGACAGCCCTGGCGGATCATCGAAACCCCTGTGCATCAATCTGGTCTTTGCAGGGAAAAAGGGGCATGCCTCTTTTGCATTGTCACACAGCGTGACAACATAATCAAATTCCATTACGCCCAGTGAATCTATATCCTTTGACCTCTGCGATGAAATATCTACACCAGCCTCAGCCATAACCTTTACAGCCCTCGGGTCAACACCCTTTGGTGTAATACCCGCAGAGTATGCCTTGAACTTATCTTTTTTCAGATAATTGGTCCACCCTTCTGCCATCTGGCTGCGGCATGAGTTGCCGGTGCATAAGAAGAGAATCTTTTTTATCATATTTTTATATCCTTTATTAGTTAAAGTGGATTTCATGTAATTTATAAATAGGAGTCAAGGAGTCAAGGTTTCAAGTGAAAGACGAATAAACATCCAACATTTAACGCACAATGTTCAATACCCAATATAAACTGGAAAAAAATATAAATTCTTGAATATTGATTTTTCAATTTTGAATCTTCTCCTCAAACCCTTGATCACTTGAATCCTTGAACCCTTCTTTTATTCACACCTCACATGACATACACCTGCAGGTGTATTTACTTCATATGGAAAATACTTCCTCTTTAACCATAACGCCACATTTACAAGGGCTATCAACACAGGGACCTCAACCAGTGGCCCTATAACCGCAGCAAATGCCTGCCCTGAATTGATACCAAAGACTGCAACCGCCACTGCAATGGCCAGTTCAAAATTATTGGACGCTGCGGTAAAGCTTAATGTTGTTGATTGTTCATATGTGGCCCCTGCCTTCATGGAAAGGAAGAAAGAGGCAAAGAACATAATTACAAAATAGATACAGAGAGGTATGGCAACACGCACCACATCCATAGGGAGCTGGACTATGTATTCGCCCTTAAGGGAAAACATGACAAGTATTGTAAACAGAAGGGCGATAAGTGTAATGGGGCTGATCTTTGGGATGAATTTTTTCTCATACCATTCCCTGCCTTTAGTATTAAGGCCGATCACACGCGAAATAATGCCTGCAATAAAGGGGATACCAAGGTAGATAAATACACTTTCGGATATCTGACCAATGGATATATCAACCACAATACCCTTTAGACCTATCCACTGGGGAATCACAGTTATAAATATATAGGCGTAAACAGAAAAGAACAGCACCTGGAATATGGAATTGAAGGCAACAAGACCAGCACAGTATTCAGTATCGCCAGATGCCAGGTCGTTCCATACAATCACCATTGCTATACAGCGTGCGAGACCGATGAGTATCAGGCCTACCATATACTCATGGTGCCCGGATAAAAAGGCGATAGCCAGAAGGAACATAAGTATTGGCCCTATTATCCAGTTCTGAACCAAAGAAAGCAAAAGCACTTTATAATTACGAAAGACCTTTCCAAGTTGCTCGTATTTAACCTTTGCCAGAGGCGGGTACATCATTAAAATAAGCCCAATTGCTATTGGGATGTTGGTTGTGCCAACCTGAAATATATTTATAACATCCTTGATCCTTGGAAAGAGATAGCCTGAAAACACACCGATTATCATTGCTGCGAATATCCACAGTGTAAGAAACCTGTCCAGAAAAGAGAGTCTTTTAGTAATTGATTCGCTCATTTTATGCTCCTAAAAAAGGATTAACAATAAAATAGATAGCCAATAACAGGATAACCACCCCTGCGCCCTTGCGAAACCAGCTCCCGGCACCCTGCCATCTGCTGTTATCCATTATGCTCTTTACAAACCCGGTAAAGCTCCCTGCAAAGACAATAGGCAGGCAATGGCCTATTGCAAAAAGAATAATAAACAGGATGCCTGTGGCGATCTTTTCCTGCACAGTAATGATTGCAAGTATAGGAGCAATAAATCCAAATGTGCATGACCCTGAAAGAATACCATATGCCAGCCCAAGACCAAAGGCCCCGATAAATCCCCTGAAATTGAGTTTGTAAAGCAGGCTGCCGGATGCTGAACATTTTTCAACCCCGATCATGCCAAGCGCAATCCATATGAGAACAAGGCCTATAACAACCTGCCAGTAATTTCCGATATCGCCAAGCATGCGCCCAAGAATGGCGCAAATGATTCCTACAAGTGCTATGGAGATAAAAAGGCCAGTCGAGAATAAAACAGAGTATATACCGGCCTTTCGTGGTGTCAGCATGGCCTCCTGGCCACCAACATAACCGACAATGAGCGGGATTGATGCAAGGTGGCAGGGGCTGAACATTACACTTATCACGCCCCACAGGAAACAACCAAGTGCAGCAATAGATGAACCTGAGGTCATCAGTTCATTCACTTTGAGAAAAATTGTTTCAAACATAATAACCTCTGTTGCTATTCAACACCCATTTTATTGAGCTGGGTTATGATTTCCTTTTCGCTAAAAAATCCCACATGCCTGAATACCTCTTCGCCTTCCGTGTCAAAAAATACCTGGGTAGGAAGCGCTTTCAGATTGTAGACATACTGCTGTTCAGGGTCTTGCAGGAGGTTGATAAAGACTATTGCGGCCTTCCCCTCATATTTTACTTTCAATTTTTCCAGTATGGGCGCCATCATCTTGCACTGGGTGCATGTTTTTTTACCAAGGGCAACCATTGTAACCATGCCTTTGACAGGAAGGTTTTTAAGAAATTCCTCATGCTCTTCAGCAGCAGATTTCCCTGATGCAATCCCTGGAATAATTAAGAGAGTTATACTTACTGTAATCAATAAAGATTTCATTTGATCCTCCATTTGCTATTTAACTGCCTTAATGTAGGCTGAGAAAACCAAATTTTCTGCCCCTTCTGCCACACTCCAGCTGCCTATTATTTCTTTACTTTTAGGTTTTCGTGTAATTGATATTTCTTTAAATCCATTAATTGACAGTATTCTTTCCACCTCACCGGGTGAAATTGCCCCGGACACTCAACCGGTATAGGCCACAGGATCATTAAGTATCTGATCAGCCATTTCACCTGATCGGAGTACATCTGATATGACAAGCCTCCCACCAGGTTTAAGAGTGCGGTACAGTTCACTGAACACCCTGCTTTTGTCCGGGGATAGATTTATCACACAGTTTGAAATCACCACATCAACCGAACTGTCCTGAACAGGAAGCTCTTCTATTTTACCTGATCTGAAATCAACATTTTCTATCTTCAGCTTTAGTGCATTTTCTCCGGCCTTTTTAACCATTTCGGGAGTCATGTCCACACCAATAACACGGCCTGATTCACCAACACGTTTTGCCGCAAGAAATGCATCAAACCCTGCCCCGCTGCCCAGGTCAAGCACTGTTTCACCTGCCTTGAGTTCTGCCTGGCTCAATGGGTTTCCGCACCCAAGCCCCAGGTTTGCCTCCCCCGGAGCAAGACGAAGGTCTTCGTCAGAGTAATCAAGATACTTTCCAAGGTCTTTTACAGATAAATCTCCTCCTGTTTCTCCGCAACAGGAGCACGAAGACCCTCCGGATCTGGCGATATCGGAATATTTTTGGATTACAATCTGGTGAACCTTTTCTGTTTGTTTCTCGATATTCATCATATGTTACTCTGCCCCACCGCAACACACCTTTTTAATCTCATCTTTTACCCTCTGAACCTCAAGGTGTTTCAGATCAAAATCCTTGCTCTTTTTGATTCCCAGGTCGGTCAGCACTATATAATCCTTTAAGGGGACGACTGCTTTCTTAAGTGTAGCCTTTGCACAGCCCACTTCACACCCGTCTATGGCTATCATGCGTGGCACATCCTTTGCTGACTGAACAAACCCTGAGAGACCTCCACCGATCCCTGCAAGACAGAACATCTTGCCAAAGCCTTCCTGGGTTAATTCAACAGCGGCTCTATTTGAGAGCTGCCCCACATTTGAAGCCCCTGAACATGCTAAAATCATAATGTTCCCATCTGTTGTACAGCAATTTTCTGCCATTTTAATCTCCTTCTTTATTATTGTTGTATCCAACCCTTTATCTCATCCCTGGTTGGTATCTTTCCGACACTCTTCACCTTGCCGTCCACAACAATCGCTGGTGTCCCGAACACACCATGTTTGGCAATCTCAAGGGTATCGGTGATTTTTATAATTTGTGCTGAAACACCGGTTTCAGCAACCGCCTCTTTCACATTTTTTTCTGCGGCCTCGCACCTTTTACATCCGGGACCAAGAACCTTTATTTCCATGAAACCTCCATATCTTTATTGTTTTTGTTTTAAAGCACATATTCGCATATTATTTGCCAGAAAAAGCATTTGCCATCATGATAATCGCAGCAATAATCGTAATAATCCCGGAAATGGTTTTCAGACTTTTTGGTTTTGTCTTAAGAGCTATTTTGCTGCCGATTAAACCCCCTGCAACAGCCACAATCCCGCACGGAATTGCGAGCGATGGGTCAAAGCCCCCATGCAAAGCATTACCGGTAAACCCTGTCAAGGCAGTAGCTGCAAGCATAGCTGTTGCTGTACCAACCGCTGTACGCATGGGCACGCCGCACCCCACGACCATCAATGGAATAAGAAATGAACCGCCTGAAATTCCCACCATTCCGGAAAAGAATCCTGTTGCCAGAGTCAAGGGAACCGCAATAAACAGATTTATTACATAAAGGTTATCTCCTTCACTTATATTCCAGTAGCCAAATCGGGTAATGGCTGCCTTAGGCGACTCCTTTTCCGGAAAGAGCATTGCAATACCGGCAATAAACAACAAAAAGGATAAAACGAATTCCAATGTCATACCGCCGAATGAATGGGCTGTAAAACCTCCCACAAAGGCCATTGAGGCATTCAAACCTCCAAAGAAGAATACAAGCGGCCAGGACATGGTTCTTGCCTTTCCAAAGGCAATAGCCCCCATTAAAGCACTAAGAAGCAGTATAAACTGGCTAGTTGTGGAGGCAGTATGCATGGCCACTCCCGAAAGAACAAGTGCTGCCACATAAAAATTACCTCCGCCACGTCCGCTCATAATCATAACGACTGTAAGAAGAAAAATAACAGCAACGACAATCATGGTGTGCATTGCATTCACCCCCTTATCTTTTAAACCTTGTCGCCGGTAATTTTCTTGTGGAGTTTTCCTGGTAAAAGCAGGTTCGTGAAAGCATCATAATTGCTGGTAGCAATATAAACATTTTCATACCCAAGAAATCGAAGATACAGGTAAACAATGGTTGATCTGGTGCCTGCGGAACAAAAAACCCCCACAACCTTATCCCTGGGGATCTCATTATAACGTTCAGGAATCTCATCAATAGGAATCCATAAAACCTGAATATGGTGCTCCAATCTAATCTGAATCGATTCAACCTCCTGACGAGATCTTACATCCAGAAACACAGCATCTTTGGTTTCAAGCAGCTTTTCCATTTCAATCTTATGTTTTCCACTTCCAAAAAAATCAAACGTCATACCTTGTAATAATTTGTCAAGTTTATCCATTTCTTCCTCCTATTGGCTCATCTTGTTTAGTTTGAAATATCCATTTCATTCTGCGTCCTCAGCGTCTTTGCGGTGAAATCTTAACCTGATATCCACCCATATGTCATACCAGCAATGGTAGACAGAACGACAATTATTACACAAAATACTGCTGTCTTTTTTGCCCCCATAATGCCGCCAATTACGAGCATGTTTGGCAGAGAAAGCGCGGGTCCGGCAAGGAGCAACGCCAGCGCAGGCCCTTTTCCCATACCTGCTCCAATAAGCCCCTGAAGAATTGGCACTTCAGTCAGTGTTGCAAAATACATCAATGCCCCTGCCACAGATGCAAAAAGATTGGCCCATAGAGAGTTACCACCTACCAGGCTTTCTATATAATGTTCAGGTATCAGGGCAGGGTGACCCGGCCTTCCGAGCATGAAACCGGCAACAAGCACGCCAGCTCCCAAAAGGGGTAAAATCTGTTTCATGAACCCCCATGTAGATTCCACCCAGTTTACCCTTTCATCTTTAACAAACCACTGTTTGATCATGAACCCAAGGACAGCCAGAAGCACTATGGTAATGTACCATTTGATTGAAAATATAAAAGGCCATATGCCTGTTGAACCCTCTGCAGGTCTTGCAAAGGCGGCAAATATCAGGATAAGAACCATTGTAAAAATAAACATGGCATCCTGTGTGAGTGTGCGCCCTTTTGCCTCTTCATCAGGTAGATAAATCTGTCCTGCCTCTCTTTCTGCATCATCCTTTCTAAAGAAAAATGCCATCAAAAGACCGGTTATTATGGCAAAGAGTACAGCACCCAATGCCCTTGCTAAACCAAGCTGCCAGCCTAAGATTCGTGCAGTTAAGACAATTGCCAGCACATTTATCGCAGGGCCTGAATATAGAAAGGCAGTAGCAGGGCCAATACCCGCACCCCTTGTATAGATACCTGCAAAAAGGGGCAGAACTGTACATGAACATACAGCAAGTACTGTCCCGGATATGGAGGCAACAGAGTAAGATAATATCTTGTTTGCCTTTGAGCCGAAATATTTAAGCACCGATGCCTGCGATACAAAAACCGAAATAGCGCCCGCAATAAAAAATGCAGGAATAAGGCATGTGAGTACATGCTCCCTTGCATACTCCTGAAGCATAAGAAAGGCTTCAAGGCCTGATTTTCTAATGATCTCACTTCCCCAGGGGATGAAATAGGCTGCTAAAAATATAACAGTAATAAGTATTATTTTATAACGTTCTTTCATTGGGTTTACCTTTTTTACATTCCAATATGGCTATATAGGTATCCATTTAATTATCTGCAGCAAACCTCCTCTCTTCTGATAAAAGGGATTTTTTTCACAAGAGATATTATATCCTTTTCATCCTTGAGCCAGTGTTTAAGGTTACCCAGAAGACTTGCCGCATATGGTGAGCAGCTCCCATCTGACAGAAAATATTCCACCCACAATCCATCCTTCTGGCTCTCAACCAGACAAGCATCTTCAAGTACCTTAAGGTGTTTTGATACACTTGGCTGTGCAATCTGGAGCGCCTCCCTTAATTCGCAGACACACATCTTCTTAAACTGAAGCATTTTTACTATCTTTACCCTGTTTGGATCAGATAGTGCCTTCATTACCTTGATGAACTCTTTCATTCGAATCTCCGCATCTATATTCATTTATTGGAATATACTCCCAGTTTTTTATCATGTCAATGATGTTTTCAGAAAGGAAAGCATCTATCCCATATCTCTCGTGCCATACTTTATTAAACTAAAGCCCATAACTAATAACCTGCTTTTACCTTACAGCTTTTCCAAACATCCCATTACCTATCACTCCTAACCTATCACCGATTACCCATTACCTATTACCTACAGCCTTTAGTCTGCCTTTTCTTCTCTTGCTCATTGTTAACTTTTCTGCTAATACAAACCAGTCAATAAAATTAGCAATTCCAATTATTTAAATATTTAACAGGGTGAATCCCGGCTACGAAAAGAGCGGTTATCGGCTGGATTTAAAATTGTTTTAATTTGGTAATTGACCACTAATAGCTTAATGATAAATTAACACTTTCTTTATTTTGATGGGGAGTAGCAATGGTAGTGCTTGACCCCGAATATCTTTTTTGAAAAAAACATATACCAGAATATAGGACACTTTGATGACAAAAGAACAGAAACGCATCGTTACTATTCTTGATAAATTTGCCGCACTGGTGAACGGCACCACCCCACCGCCTTCGGCGGCACCCCTCCAGAGGAGGGGAATAAACCCGCCCTGTCGGGCACCCCTCCAGGGTAGAGCAATTGCAGTAAATATTCCCTCCGAAATTGCATTGAGAAAAAAACAATATGAATACTACCGGGTCAAGCTACTAACTTTTAACGAATTAAATTCCCCTCCATTGGAGGGGTGTCAGTCGAAGACTGACGGGGTGGTATAGGCGATATCATGAGGGCAACACAAAAATATAGATCTCTACCCTATAACCCAGCACTTCGCGCTCGCGCAAAAGAGTTGCGTAAAGCGGGAATATTACATGAAGCACTTTTTTGGAACCAGATAAAATCCGGTAAACTCAAAGGGTTGGATTTTGACAGGCAGAAGATCATAGGCAACTATATCGTAGATTTTTATTGTGCTGAAAAAAATGTCATTATTGAGCTTGATGGTTCGTCACACGATGGCAAGGAAGACTACGATGAACAAAGGAATATTTTTTTCACATCTTTGGGCCTAACCGTGATTCATATTGGTGTCGTAGAGGTGTTGAATAACATGGAAGGCGTTCTTGTGTTTTTAAATAACCACCCCGCCCTGTCGGGCACCCCTCCAGAGGAGGGGAATGAAATATGATCAA
>JAFGFM010000133.1 GCA_016931115.1 Deltaproteobacteria bacterium
GGATGGCAGAAATAAGATTTCAAATTTCTTAAGCCATGGGCTATAGATTCTCCGTGTCCTCCGTGCTCTCCGTGGTGAAAATATATGTTGTTGTATATATGCCAATTCATACTTATGGCTTCTTGATATAGAAAGGAATGAATAATGGGATGGTTTGGTAAACTCACCCTTGGGACACTCGGTCTTTTTATGGGAGGCCCCCTTGGCGCAATAGCAGGGGCTGTGCTGGGGCATCATCTTTTTGACAGGGAAGATTATTCAGGAGACAGGAGGCTGTGGTCTGAACAGAGAGATGAGGCCCAGGCCGCCTACTTTGTCTGCCTTTTTTCTATTCTTTCAAAGATGGCAAAGGCGGATGGTGTTGTTACCAGGGAGGAGATCAATACTGTTGACCAGTTCCTTTCCACATTAAAACTCCCTGAACAGGAGAAACAGTTTGCACGCAACATTTTTAATGAGGCAAAAAAATCACCTTACACCATTGATGACTTTGCGGCACAGTTATACCATATGAATCAGGGCCACCCGACAGTGCTTGTCTCTTTTATGGATCTCCTGTTTAAACTTGCCTCTGCTGATGGCAAACTGCATAAAGCAGAAGAGGCCTCATTATACAGGTTAAAGCAAATATTCAGGATCAGTGATGCGCAGTTTGATAATCTGAGGTCTCTCCATTTCAAACAGAATGATATCCATTACAGTACACTGAACTGTACAAAGGATAGCACGGATGATGAGATAAAGGCAAACTATAGAAAACTGGTTAAGGAGTATCATCCTGATATGATAATTTCTCAGGGCATGCCCGAAGAATTTGTTGAAGCCGCAACAAAGAAATTTCAGGAAATCCAGGCGGCATATGAGAAGGTGAGAAATGAGAGGGTATTCTGAAAAAATTCCCCGCTATCTAAAATGATATTTAAAACAGTAGTCAAGGAATATTAGACCATAAAGCTGCCCATTATTTCATGCAGCCTTGATGCAAGTTTTTCTAATTCTGCAACATGATTTCTTACCTCTGAACTGCCATCAGAGATAAGGGTAGCACGGCTGTTTATATCTACTATATCTCCTGTAATCTCCTTTGTTACATTTGAGCTCTCTGATACATTTCTGGAGACCTCCTGGATACCTGCTGCCGCCTGTGAGACATTTTCAGCAATCTTCTTTGTTGTTTCCGACTGCTCTCCTATTGCCGACGATATCTCAGATACAATCATACTTACTTTATCGATAACCATTGAAATTTCATTGATCTGTATTGTCGCATCAGCTGATGAGGCCTGTATCCCTGCCACCTTTTCTTTGATGTCCTTTGTGGCCTGGGCCGTCTGTTTGGCCAGCTCTTTGATCTCGTTTGCCACTACCGCAAACCCTTTTCCTGCCTCCCCTGCGCGGGCAGCCTCTATGGTTGCGTTCAGTGCAAGAAGATTGGTCTGATCCGAGATATCATCAATGGCCTCGGTCGCCTTTCCTATATCTATCGCTGCTGTGCCGAATCTCTCTATTTTTGTCGACGCCTTCTTTGCCTTTGTAACTGCATCCAGCGTAATAGACTGGGCACTGTCACAGCTTCTCGATATCTCGGCGATTGTTGCAGGGAGTTCCTCTGTGCCGGTTGCAATGCTGTCCATGTTTGAAGCGATCTCTACACTGGCTGCCGCAAGTATACCTATATTACCGCTCATCTGCTCAGCTGCTGTAGCAACCTCTGATGCACGTGATGAAATCTGCTGTGTTCCATCGGAAAACTGTGCGGAGACATTTGAGAGTACGCCTGATGAAGAGACAAGGGTTTTCACTCCCTGACCGATATCTGATATCATTTGGCCGACGGCCCTGCGCACGTTATTGACCTCTTTTGCCATTACCCCTATTTCATCTTTCTGTGTAATTTTTAACTCAGAGGTGTAATCCCCTGATGCCATCTGCTGAAGATTTTTCATTATCATACCCACTGGTTTAATGATTAATTTTCTTAAGAAGGCAAACAGTATGAAGGAAATTATCAGGGTGATGACACATACACCAAGAATGATACTGTAGACAAGGGAAGCCAGTTCATGATGGAGATACTGTTTTGTCAGACCTATATGAAAGGTTGCTATCTTTTTATTTTCATAAAGGATATCTATCTCTTTTTCCTGGTCAGCCTTGTTTTCAATCTTTTCTAATTTGAAAGGGTTTCCGGAGTTGTCTCGTCCAAGGGCTGCAAAAATGTTTTTCGTATCTCCTTCAAATATGATCAGTGAAAAGACCTTCTGGTCGGTCATCTCGGTACGTAAAATAGCCTCAGCCCTTTCATTGTCCATATTCCAGATTGGGTCAGCCAATATTACAGAAAGCCTGGATGCAATACTCTCTTCAAGGGTTGACATCTCCCTGGTCAGTCTGTTGTTGGTGTTTATATAGTCATGCAGTGCATAAATCAGAAGGTTTATCATCACAACAATAACAATGATACTTATGACTTTGAACTGGATCCCATTCAGTTTTAAAAAAAACCTTCTGCTCTCAGCCAATTTTTTTCCCCGTTTTTATTCTTTAAGCCCGTATTTATCCAGTATCTTTTTCAGTTCTCCTGATGCCCTCATCTCTTTAAGCCCGTTTGAGAGTACCTCAGCATTTTTTTGCGAGCTTTTTTTTACGGGTGAAAAGGCAATGGTGATATTATCAGGTTCGCCCACAACCCCTGCCTCTTCAAATTTACCACTCATACCCATTGAAGCAGCCTTCATGGCAAATACGGATGCATCCTCAATGGTTGCATCAATACGTCCCGCATCCAGTTTTTTGATATTGAGTTCAAGGGCATTGGCATTCTTTATTGCCTGAATATTTTCTTTACCGCTGTTTTTTTCTATATATTCATCAACCTCATCTGCATATGCGTAACCGCTTATTACACCCAATTTTATGTTTTCAAGTGAGGCTATTCCCTTATACCTCCATGTATTTCCTTTTTTAACAAAAAAGGTCATCTGCTGGTTTATAAAGGTCTCTTCCGGAAAAACAAAATCAGGGGCATCATCCACAGCAGCACCGACAATCCCATCAATCCTTCCCTGTTTTGCCTCCTCTATACTCCTTTCCCAGGTCCAGCCATTACACTGGTAGTCAACTGTATAACCCGACCTGGTAAATATGGCTTTGACCACCTCTATCATGTAACCGGGTTTTGCTGATTCCGGCTCTGCATTGTAGGGTTCCCAGATATCTGCCCTTAATGTGATCACATCACCACCGTATGCATTTGAGGCAGCCAATAATGCACAAACGAAACATAGAAGAAATCTTTTTTTCATAATTTTCCTCTCCAGTTCGCTGTTTTTGCAGTGCCTGAATTATGACTGAAAACAGCTGTTTTAATAATTTATTCATGTAAAACTGATAATTGACTAAGGAAAATAAGATACTTATGCAAAATCTTTACCACATAATGAGAAATATTAAAAAAAACCGGATAATCAGGAAATGGATTTAGCAGGTTCATATTTATGCCCTTGTTTATCGATTTATTAGAATTTAAGTTAATCTTTCTTACCTGTTAGAGTTGAGAAACAATTCTTTAAATGATGATTTTCATGTTGGTAATAATGGCATAAGGTTAATTTTTTGGCGGTTATTTAAAAAACAGAGAAATTAAAAACCCGGATTATCAGGCCTGGATCCGGGTTGATTTTTTTCAAGATGGAATATCCCAGGCAGGGGGAAATTTTTATTAAAAATGGAATCCCAGGTTTATTAGCTTATACCCTGTGATTATTTAAAAATGGACAAGAAGGATTTTCTAATTCCCTTTACGGCCTTTTCATCTTTCAGTATGTTTTCAAGCTCTCCTGGATCAAGATGAATAGCCCCGCAGTTTTCATTGGCGCAAATATCGATCTTTATATCGCCCCTCTCTATCTCCACCAGGCTCTTTGTTCCGCAGCGAAAACAGTGATCAGCATGGTTTTTTCGGTACTCCCTGTCTGCATCTTCCCTGTTTTTTTCCCTCAGTCTGCGGATAAGTTTTGCATCCTCATCCTTGAAATGAAGATCTTCATGACCAGGTTTCCCCTTTAAATATACCTTTACATGATCGCTCATTTTGGATTCTCCTGATGTTTTGCTTTTGTGAATTCATTACCCCTGTTAAGACTTTAACAGGGGTAATAGAAAAATTATTATGCTAGAGCTGTTCTTCAAGAAGCTGCACACTCTCATTAAAATTGAAATCCCTGGGGTTCCCCTGGCGTGCAAAATCATTCTCATACTGGTTCTTAACGATGTGGGGGATATCCTCTTTTTTCATACCAAACTGTTCTTTAAGACCCCCTGACTTAATGCCCAGGTCATTGAGCAGTCTTTCTGTCTCGTAGAACCACATATCAGATGCCTCCATCTTGGTCATGCCGGTTGTGTCTACACCCATTGCCCTTGCCATTTCAGCAAATTTTTCAGGTACACATTTCTGATTGTATCTTTCAATACCAAGGGTAACAACTGCATTGGCAAGCCCGTGATGAATATCATAGAGTACAGAAAGACCATGGCCCAGGCCATGCACAATACCGACACCACCGCCAAACCCCAGTGCAACACCGGCTGAACATGAGGCCCAGCAGATGTTTTCGCATGCCTTATAGTCCATCTTGTTATATGCAAATTCCCTCAGGTTTTCTGCTATAAGTTTTATCACATGTATCATTGCACCCTGGTTCAGGGGGGATGAAAGCTTGCAGACATATGATTCAAAGGCGTGGGAGAAGGCGTCAAAGCCTGTCCAGGCGATCAGGTTTGAAGGCATCAGGCGGATCAGCGCAGGGTCATTCAGGGCACAGCTTGGTGCAAGGTTTGGCACCACACAGAACATCTTGGCCCTGTTTTTAGTATCTATTATAGCCCCTCCCATTGTTGATTCAGCACCTGTACCGGCAGTTGTATTGACACTTACCTGCGGGATAGTATTTGGTTTAAATCTCCCTATGACCTCCATCCATGGAGGGTCGACTCTTGCAGCCATGTCACACAGGTTTGCTCCAGGGTTTGATGCGAGCGCCCTTACCCCTTTTCCTGCATCATGTGAGCTGCCTCCACCAACAGAGACAACACCGTCACACCCTGCATCCTTGAATACCTTGGCGGCCTCATAGACCTCGGTATCTCTAGGGTTTGATGATACCTTGTCATAAACAGTTGAAGAGATGCCATGATGTTTTAGTATTCCAATCACTTCATCGACAATCCCTGTGCCTTTTAAACCTGTGGTGGTAATCAGGGCATTTTTTATCCCTGCCTTTTTGGCCTCGTCTGCAACCATCTCATGAGCGCCCCAGCCGACAATAACACCGCCGATCCTGTCATTGTATGTCAACGGGAACTGAACCATCTGCTTGTTAATCATTGCCTATCTCCTTGATAAAATTAAGAAATATTATTGGGAATCTTTTCAGCATGTGAGTATAGAAAAAATAGTTTTATGGGTCAAATTAAATTTGCATCAGGACATGTTTAAATTACTTACTTGTATTTAGATGTTTATATATATATAAATTTAGATATCATTGGGAAAAAATATTTTGATAATAACGCAATCTTAAGTCATTGGTATCAATATGAAAACTAATGCCATACGAATACTGGAAACAAAAGGGATTCCACACACAACAGCGCAATATGAATACGACGAGGATGATTTGAATGCTGTTACTGTTGCGAACTCAATCGGAGTTGCCCCTGAAACTGTTTTCAAGACCCTTGTTACCAGAAATGAAAAAAATCAGATAATTGTTTTTGTGATACCTGGAAATTTTGAACTTAACCTTAAGAAAGCAGCTGTATCATCCCATTCGAAGAGTGTAGAAATGATAAAAGTAAAAGAGCTTTTCCCATTAACCGGGTATATCCGAGGAGGATGCTCGCCCATAGGGATGAAAAAGCAGTTTCCGACTTATATAGATGAAACTGCCCAGTTATATGAAAATATATATGTTAGCGCCGGGGTACGCGGCACTCAGGTTTGTCTTTCACCACCTGGTCTTGCCGATGTAATCAAAGCATCATTTGCAGACTTGATTTAGAATTAGCCGATGATTTTCAGAAAATAATATGGGCCGGCAGGAGAGGTATTCAGCCCTTTTAATGTAAAAGGTATATGGAAAGATAATACTGTTAACATAACTTATTTACTTTTTCCCTTGCAATTTTTCCATATCAAGCCTAAAAAAATAACAAAAACATCATTTCAGATACAAAAAAAGGAGACAAAACACATGGTAAAAAAAATTAAATTCATCAGTTTCTACTTTTCAGCTCTGTTTTTTTTGGTATTGATTGGAGGCTGTGTCACCTCTAGTACTAATTTTGCTGTCAGTTACTATCCTGATACCATTCAGACGACCCCTGTTACTCAATTGGTGAAGGTGATCATTCCGGAAATAGAAAAGATCGTTATGATTGATGGCCAGAAGGTACGATCTGCAGCAACCATGTATGTTTTGCCCGGAAAGCATACCTATACCTTTAAGGTTAAATACCGCTCTTCAACCTACTGTAATGGTCCTTTTTACGGGGAACCGGCAGACCCGAAAAAGGATTTTAAACTGAAGGATGGTGAGGTAAGCAGTGTTGTTGGCATGGATGGAAATTATGAGATCGATGCCTCTGCGAACGCAGGTCAGACTGTCCAGTTTACAGTAAAGGCTAAGCCTGACTGCAAGTCCAAGATTGATGAGTACTTTAAAATCGTGGTAACCGATTAGTTCATATCCAGAACTGTTGTTTTTATATTTAAGCGATCAGCCTGCTGTAAATGGTTTTAAAAAAATGATTTAACTGAAAGCTGATCGCTTTTTATAAAAGTTTCATCCGGAATTTGCTTCATTTTGTATGCGCCCAATCAGGCTTTGCCTGAGTATAATGCAAATATTATAGTAAATCAGAGGTTGTTTAGTGTTAAAGATTATACAATTTTTTTTATGTAAAATTTTGTTACTATCGGCTTTTGTATCACCTGTATTTTCAGCAGATGCAATAATCATTGATCATAACTCTACCGATATCACTCAGATTCCTCAGTCAGCCATTGAGCAGGCAAAGGCAAGCCTTCATATTGCATATGGCCACACATCCCATGGGAGCCAGCTTACAACAGGTATGACCGGTCTTGTTGGCTTTGCCAATATCGGTGGCCTTGGCCTTTCACTCCCCACAGACATATTTATATGGAATAATGGAGGAACTGGTGGTGCACTTGACCTGCGCGATTCTCCATTTTCAGGTGCAAGTGACCTTGGTAACCCCAATCGTACAGCATGGGCTACTGCTACCCGAAGCTACCTGAATGCACACTCGGACGTAAACGTGATAATCTGGTCATGGTGCGGTCAGGCTGATGGTACAAAAGAGCAGATTGACCAGTATCTTGATCTCATGAGCAGCCTTGAGACGGAGTATCCTGACGTAAAGTTTGTCTACATGACAGGGCACACAAACGGAACAGGGCTTACTGGAAACCTCCATCAGCGCAATATGCAGATCAGTGCTTTTTGTGAGGCTAATGGGAAAATCCTGTATGATTTTGAAGATATTGAGAGTTATGACCCTGATGGTGAGTATTTTGGGGACCGGAATGTAACAGATACCTGTGCATATAATGGCGGCAACTGGGCTATTGAATGGCAAAACGCTCATGCAGTTGGTGTGGACTGGTACAGCTGCACTTCACAACATAGCCAGCCATTAAATGCAAACCTTAAGGCCTATGCTGCCTGGTGGTTATGGGCAAGGTTAGCAGGATGGAACCCGACACAAGTAGACCTCTGCCCTGATGATCCTTATAAAACAGAACCAGGTGTATGCGGATGCGGCACCCCTGATAGAGATACAGATGAAGATGGTATTATGGACTGTATTGATCCGGAAATTAAAGAATCTTTCCCATGGGAGCTGTTTTATCCGGCATTCATGAAAAACAGATGAAATCATTATTGTCCGGTGCGCATAGGCGTCTAGCCAATGTCGTTGAATTAAGATTCATAGTATGTCATTCACGCGAAGGCGCATTGGCGTCAAGTTAACAAAAATATAGTACCGAATACATATTACTGGTAAGGGATATAAAATAAAGATCCCTGAGAAAAACAGCTATTCATAATTCAAGACGAAAAATCATTTATCACACAAAGTGTAAGCGTCTGAGCAACCCATCTTTTCAGCGAGAGTCGGACATGTTAACGTTCCATCTGTAAATAGCATACAGGGAGGTTACACATGAAAAAAGAAGAGCGACGCACCTACTGGAAACAGATTGTTGATGAACAGGTTGCCAGTGGATTAGGAGCTTCAGTATTTTGCCTGGAGCACAACATCAAAATACCGCAGTTTTACCGATGGCGCAGTAAGTTCCAAAATATTAACCATGAAGGATCAACGACTTCGTTTATTCAATTGATCCCAAGTGAGAACAAACCGGAAAGCGGTATCCGCATCAGGGTCTTTGAAAATCTGTTTATAGAGATTGATAGAGGCTTTGATCCTGTTACCCTTTGCACTGCTGTGGAAACATTGTGCAATAGAGGTTGAAGCTTTGTTCGCGCTGACCTCTGCCACACACATTTACCTGTACCGCACACCATGTGATATGAGAAAATCCTTTAATGGCCTTTCCGGTCTAATTCGTTCTGAACTGAATGCCGATCCCCTGTCCGGCTCTTTGTTTGTTTTCTGCAA
>JAFGFM010000134.1 GCA_016931115.1 Deltaproteobacteria bacterium
ACGGCCAAGCTTATAAAGGCTGCCGGTGACAGGCATCTATGGTCGGAAACCTATAACCGTGAACTGGATGATGTGTTTACCATTCAGGAAGAGATATCAACCGCTATTGTTGACAATTTAAGAATACGGCTTCTGGGCAAAGAAAAGGAATCTCTTGCTAAGCCATATACTAAAAATATAGAGGCGTATGAAGCGTACATTAAGGGGCGTTATTACTATTTAAGTTTCACGAATGAAGGCAGGAAAAAAGCTTTACAATATTATGAAGAGGCGGTCAGGTTAGACCCGTGCTATGCCCTGGCATACAGCGCTATTGCCGAATATTATTGGGGTACACCATCAAAAGGACCAAGAACAATATCCAGAGATGAGGCTTATACCAGGGCAATGGAGGCAATCAATACCGCATTGGAAATAGATAACAGTATTCCCGAGGCCTATGCGACTCTGGGGATAATAAAAATGCATTATGAGTGGGACATAAAGGGAGCTGAAAAGGCCTATAAAACAGCCGTTGACCTTAACCCGGGCCTCTCCAAGGTGCATTATGATTATGCATTTTATCTGGCAATAACTGGGGATATAAATAATGCTTTTCTGGAGGCGAGAAAATCAATAGAGCTTGATCCGCTTTTTGGTCTTACCCATATGTGTTATGGAATTTGTCTCCTTGTTTCAGGCCAGTATGATCAGGCATTGGAAAAATTACTACAGGGTCATGAAATGATGCCAACATATGTAGACGCATTCACATGCCTTGCATCCGTATATATTTTGAAAGGGATGTTTGATGAGGCCATGGATGAAATAATAAAGGGACTGGAGATTGCTCCGGGAGAACATATACTGCTCAGCCAGTTGGGCCATATAAATTCACTGAAAGGGAAAAAAGAGAAAACACAGGAAATACTGAATGAATTGCTTGAAATATCCAAAAAAGAATTTGTGAATCCTGTTGCTGTGGCCTCGTTATATATCGATCTGGAAGAAACAGACAAGGCATTTGAATGGCTCGAAAAATCCTGTGAGACGCGTGAGATTTCTTTTTATTTTCTAATGGCGGGGCAATTACGCTTTTTATATTTAGATCCGCGGGTTAATCCATTTTTTAAAAAGCTGGGTGTGTAGTGATATAGAATGACACGACTATGCAAAATGCTTGATATCAAAGAGGGAGAAGGTAAACCTGCTGTTATCATGTTTGCTTATTTCTTTTTCTTTGGCGCTACTCTCACGGCTGGTAAAACAGCGAGAGAAACTTATATTGATGTTACCTACCTCCCTTTAGTTTTTCTGGCCGCTGCATGTGTGGTTGCTCTAATAGCTATTCTCAATTATTTTGCATCAAAGCGTATAGACCTTGTAAAAAATCAATTCAGCGCAATCTTATTAAGCGGTCTTTTTTTTGCGGCCAGCCTTATCTTTTTCCAGAATAACCTGAATGGATTAATGATTCCATTCCTGTATGTGTGGATCGATGTGATCACCATTGTCATCAATTTTCAGTTTGTAATTTATGCCGGTATGGTATTTAACTCGCGTCAGGCCAGGCGTTTGTTCGGGATAATCCTGTGTGGCAGCCCGATAGCGGGGATTGTAATTGGTGCAGGTATCAAACCTTTTGTGAGGCTATTTGGGACAGATTATCTGCTGACCCTAACTGCAGGATTCATCCTTTGCTGCGTGCTGTCAGCCTGGTTTGTCAGGCCATGTATTCATCAGAGTAATTTTACCCATAAGAGCCCACAGGAGGGACAGAAAAATAATGGTTCTCTTGACAGTTATCTAAAGATGCTGGCCCTTGCCACTGGTGCAGCAGCCATGGTCACAACCATTATAGATTACCAGTATATTAGTTTTGTCAAAGATGCCATTACTTCCAGCCATGGCCAAGCCGGTTTTTATGGCACTATTCGTTCAATAACAAGTTTTATTTCGCTTCTTATACAGCTTTTACTGACAAGATGGGTGCTCGACAGATTTGGTATACTGACAGCCATGCGAATCCTGCCCACCGGATTGGGTATAGGCGCTATAGCCATGTTATTTAATCCATCACTTTTAAGTGCTCTGTTAGGAAGGTTCTCAGAACAAACAACAAAATTTACCCTTAACAAGACCTCATTTGACCTTCTCTGGGTTCCGGTCTCTCATGATCAGAAACAGAGGAAGAAATTGTTTATCGATGATACGATCAAGGCAGGTATGCAGGGGCTTACCGGGGCCTTTATTTTTATTTTTATCAAGGTATGGCCTTTGCCCTATCATACTCTAATGCAGGCTTTAAGCCTGGTTGCACTTATTTCACTCGGAATATGGTTCTTCACAACATTTCATCTGAAAAAAGGATATGTATCAGCGCTGGCATCAGCCATTGAAAATCGCCAGCTTGATTTAAATCAGATGAATCTTGATATCACTGATAATGAAATAGTTAAAACCATAGAGAATGCCCTTAACAGCAATGAAGAGGCCAAACAGATATTTGTGCTTGAATTGATCTCAGAGCTTTCTCTTGCTCCCTGGGCAAATACCTTGAGAGATCTTTTTAAAAATGGAACACCTTCTGTACAGGCAAAGATACTTTCCATGACTGCTGAATATCCGGATATTCTAACTAATGAGGATATTCGAAAGACAATTGAAGGTCATGGAGTTCTTACCGCTGATGCGTTTGTAATTGCCGGAAAACGTAATATGGAAGAACTTATCCCGGTAATGGTGGATACTATTGAAAATTTAATACCTGAAAATGTCGAGGTCTGTGCTGCTGCCGCAACAGCCCTTTTGATTATGGACAAGGGGCACGGCGAATCAGCGGCCAGGTCGATCAGGGAAAAACTGGTGGGAGATAATGAGAATATAAAGGCGGTCACCCTGAGGATGTTACATCATATCCCTGATTTTCTTACTGGCACCCAGCTTCAAGAATACTGTATGAGTGATTCCATTCATGTCTGCAGAGCGGCACTAGACATTGCACATCAGAAACACCATTCGGATTTATTACCATGCATAATTCATTGTCTTAAACACCCTCAGACACGTTCTGCTGCACGAAAGGCACTGGAGATATATCCTCCCGGTGATGTGATCGATAACCTGGTAATTTTTCTAACCCAGGATGAAATAGATACGGATCATAAGATTCATGTAATCCGGACACTGAAGGATTTCCCTGATCCTCGATCAATATCAATACTGGTTCAAATGTTAGACCACAGGTTTATAAAAATCGAATCTGAAAGCATAGATGCCCTTTTGAAAATTGCAAGGCAGACACCATTACCTGCTGAGATATTACAGCAGCTTAGTGATAAAAGCAGCATTATTGCCAGGCGCATCTATGAACTGTATCAAATGAAAAGAATGGTGGTTAAGGGTCATGAAGGATTGCTTCTCGCTGATCTTTTTACTGCTGAAATAGAACAACGCACCTTGATGCTCATTAAACTCCTTGCATTACCTTTACCTGATATTTCCATTGAAACCTGTTTAAAAAATGGCAAATATGAATATGGGCCACAGGCTGATAACCTGAGAGAGATATTTGATAATACCCTTACAAGAACTGTATGCGGTTATGTCCTTCCGCTGCTCCAGAATATTTCTATTGAACAGCGTTGCATGGCCGGGCAGCGCTATTTTACAGATTTACCGGATGACCTGGATTTGGAGCTAAGCCGGCTGATACAATCACCTGTTGAATATCATCGTATCATTGCGCTTGATTATGCGGTTAGTCAATACCATCGTAAGGTGTTGGAGCAGGTTGACCGGTCAACTTTAAAGCATCAACCAGTCTGTAATGAAATTATTTCAAGGCATATTAAAAGGAATAACAAGGCACCTGTTGATCTGCCGCATTTTTTTGACCCACAGTTAGAAAAACCGGAAAAGGAGTTAAATATGCTATCTGTACTGGAAAAAACCATTATTTTAAGGGGTACAAATTTATTCAAAAATGTTCCAGGTGAAGATATTTATTTTTTAGCACAGGTGATGGAGGAGGAACGTCTTGCAAAGGGAGAGATCCTGTTTAGAAGCGGAGATAAGGGTGATTATCTTTACATAGTCGTAAGCGGAGAAATTTATATTCACCTTGATAAAACAGAGCTTAACCGCCACTGTAAGGGGGATTATTTTGGTGAGATGGCCCTTCTTGATGACAGCCCAAGATCAGCGGATGCAACCGCCAAGGAAGAAACCCTTCTCTTAAGGATAAATCAGGATAACTTCCTGGATATAATGATGAACCACAAAGAAGTTCGAAGGAATATTATGAGGAAGTTAAATGAACGTTCCCGAAGGCTTACTGAAAAATATGCCGGGACAATGCCATAAAATAGAGCGGAAAATAATATTAACGCCGAAATACACGAAATACACGAAAATAAATAACTTTAAATGTATTATCATTATTTCGTGTATTTCGTTAGTGGTTAAAAGTCTTCTCTTAAAAAAGCACCTTATCCTCGCCTTTTTTATTAATGAGCCCCTGAATCAACTCAATAAGTTTGTCACGTCGTTTAAAAAATGCCATTATTTCCATCCTGTTTAAATATGGCTCAAGAAGGCCTTGAACCACTCCCTCATCAAGATGGTGCAGGTTATACCAAAGCCCCCTTGAGCAATGGGTCACCTTTTCAGGATTAGGAAGAGTAGCGTCCCTGGAAAAGGATTGTGTATGGTCTATCAAAATCAGCCGCCAGTTTGAGTCAATTAATATGTTACCCTGATTTCTGTCAATGTTGTTTATCAGGTTATCAAATACCTGCGTGTCCCACATCTGTTTGTTCCATGAGGGTTCATCGGGTGGCAGTATCTTTTCCTTTGCGCGCTTCTTGTCTGTCATGGTATCCTCTGCCCACAACTGGAGTGTGCCCTGCTTTCTGTTTATGGTCCTGCGTATGGTTGGAGGCATATTGTTGAGGCCCAGTAATCGATTCACTTCAAAGGCTGCTATTTCACTCTTACAGCAGTCACGAAAATACCGGGATCCTTTTGCAGTACCAACAGCAGGGGAAGAAGAATTATCAACCCTGCTTTCATGCCGGAAGATTGCATTAACCTCTACCCCATCCTTTTTAAGTAGATATTTTATCGGTCGTTTAACACCGGAGCGAATGGTTTCTGATTGAACCGGTTCAGCAATTGCCAGAAATGCTATGATATCATCAATGGTACTAAAAGGAAGGGGCTTACCATCAGGGCCGGTCCAGACATGATCCGCCCCGTATTCAATCTTCTGGGATGTGAACTGGTTACTGTCATCTGCCTTGCAGGTATGGCTGCCTGCAAGTAACAGTAACGTGAATAAAAATACTGAATAAATCTTTGCTGCTTTTATCATGGCTGCTCCTTAGCTATAAAAAGGATCATCCAATACAGGTAACTTGTCAAGGGTAATTTTATCAATAATGATGCTCCCCAGCGCAACCGAAGGGTATCAATCGGAATTGCGCCATAGTATTCTGGCGAAGGCGAATAAAAACTCTCCGCCGCAAGCGGCGGGGTATCTAAAAAACATGGAACGCCCCAAGGGGCAGGGTATAAAACCCAAGCTTCGCAAAAAAAGCACCATAGGTGCGAAATATTAATAGCACTATACGTGAATCAATTTTATCAGCCCCATCGGGGCGTCATATTAACACCATTTATTCATCACTACTATTATGCTGAAGAATATTCCCTCTTATTCCCCCAATAACAATGGCAGCCATGGCATAGCCTTTGATGGTTGAGAGTTATAATCATCTGGCATTGTTTTTCTTTTATATTCTTTTAAATTTGTATAGCCATCACCATCATCATCTTCATTGGCATCATTTACTAACGGGTCAAGGTCATACTGGACTTCCCACCCATCCGGCATACCATCATTATCAATCTCTGAATCAAGGGGATTTGTCTCTCCTGTGTCAACAATGCCATTATGGTTTGCATCCTCTACTCCATCAGATATCCCATCAATATCTGTATCAGCCTTTGAAGGGTCAGTTTCTCCTGTATTAACTATTCCATTTCGGTTCTTGTCTTCAGCGCTAATCTTTGTGAGTAGAATTTATCTATAAAGATTTTGTATTTACTGATGTATCTGCCTGAACCATTTGAGATTCATTTACAGGGCCATTCTTATAGAATGCCTGGTATGCAAGAACCTTCTTGATATATTTTTGAGTCTCCCTGAATGGCGGCACACCATTATGTCTTCTTACATTTGTTGCACCTGCATTGTATGCTGCAAGCGCAAGCTCAACATCCCCATTAAAACGCTCAAGCAGGGACTTATAATACCTTACCCCTGCATGTATGTTTTCTTCAGGATCAAGGACATCTTTCACACCTAAATATTTTGCTGTCCCTGGCATAAGCTGCATCAGCCCCTTTGCTCCCCTGCGTGAAACAGAGCTATTATTGTATCGGGACTCTGCCATTATTATTGCCCTGATAATAGCCAGCTCCACATCATGCTCGTTTGCAGCCTTATATATAATCGGGTAGTATAAGGATTCAGACTGCGCTATCTGGTTTGTGAAAAATTCATCAATAGAAGGCTCTGCTGGTTTTTCTTCCGGGCGCTGTATAACAACAACAGCAGCAGGTTCCTGTTTTTTATTAAATGAAAATATATCAAAGATATTTACATGCACAGTAAACATATACTGAAGAATACAAATAAGCATCAGGTATTGCATATGCCTTACTGAAAGTGTTTTTCTTCTGGATAATTCTGTCAAAATACTGTTCCTCGCCTTTTTCAAAGAATATTTGTACTGCAATTAAGCATATTATTCAGGCAATGATTGTGCCACAGGCAGTTCGAAAACGGCTGAAATAAAAAGTTGTGATTTCAGGCAGATATAAATTCAGGATTTTTAGGTTTGCAGGATTATGTAAAAATTTACCAGATTTTTATGTAATTGGATGCCATATATCGGAACTATAATCTAGGTAAAGTTTTATACATGGGATGAGACAGCTTAAAAAATCAAATTCAAGTGTTTGTCCACAAAATAGCCTGCTCATGCAGCAAGATGAAGGGATGTTTATGCTGGCGCAGGGCACAGGGCTCAATGCGCAAGGAAAACATTTGTTCTGTCAGTACATGAATTACAGTTGGCTTAGAACAGTTATTATAAAATTGAGTCTTTTATACCTTTTGGCCGATGATCAGCCCTGTGGATGCAGTCTCCTTCCTTTCAACAAATGCAATGCCTGCCTCATTAAACCACCCCTTTATCTCAGACTCTGTGTATGTGTCACCGGCCTTTGTATTAACCAGCATATTGAGTGCAAAGAATGCCCCGAATGCAAATGTAGCTCCATTAAATTTAAATGGTTCCCTTTGACATGAAATATAAAAGAACATATAATTCGCGAAAAATCAATCGGGGGTCATAAAAATGGAAAAAAACTGGAGCACTCTATCACCTGAAGAAAAACGTGAAATACGATTTAAAAAATGGATTTCAACAGAGGGAAGGCATTTTAACAGCCCGGAGGCAGAACAGAAATACAAAGATATAATTACAAGATATATCAAGGCCATAAAACTTGAAGAGCCTGACAGGGTGCCTGTCATGCTTCCCACCGGCACCACACCAATATACATGGCAGGTATGACCTATAAAGAGGCCATGTATGATAATGAAAAACTCGTTAAAGCATACATGGATGTATTCAAGGTATTTAAGGCGGATGATTATGCGGCGCCCATGATACCCTCAGGCAGAGCCTCTGCGCTTCTTGACACAAAATGTTCAAAATACCCAGGGCACGGGCTCCCTGAGGATGGCCACGGCAACCAGTTTGTTGAGGGTGAATACATGAAGGCTGATGAGTATGATCTCTTTATCAATGATATGTCCGATTTCGTGTTCAGATGCTACCTTCCCCGCACAATGGGGCTATTGGAGCCTCTTACCATGTTTCCGCCTTTGCCTAATTCACTGGGGTTCCCCAATATGTTCCTGAGCGCCATGTCAAACCCGCAGGTCCAAAATATGCTTTTAAAGATGGTCGAATATGGCAAAGAAGAGGCAAAGTGGCAGCTCCCCTTTATGAAGTTCAGGCAGATGGCAATGGCCGAAGGATATCCTGCAATGATGGGTGCATATGCCCATGCACCATTTGACCTTATGGGCGATACCTTAAGGGGCACCCGTGGAATAATAATGGATATGTACAGGCAGCCAGACAAGTTGCATCAGGCAATGGAAAAGATAGTACCTCTTAATATTAAAATTGCAGTGGATGGTGCAAACATGTCAGGGGTGCCAATAGCGGTATTCCCGCTTCACAAGGGTGATGATACCATGATGTCTGACAAGCAGTACAGGGAGTTCTACTGGCCCACATTCCGAAAGGTAATTATGGGCATCTATGAAGAAGGGGTTGTTCCGCTCCTCTTTGCAGAGGGGAAATATAATGAGCGGCTTGAGATTATTAAAGACCTGCCCAGGAGCAGCGTAATCTGGTATTTTGACCAGACAGATATGTTCAGGGCAAAAGAGATACTTGGCAATCATGCCTGCCTTATGGGTAATGTACCCACCTCCATGCTATGCACCTCAAAGGCCTCGGAGGTAAAGGAATACTGCCGAAAGCTGATTGAGATAGTTGGCAAGGGAGGCGGTTATATACTTGCAGGCGGGGCATCGCTGGACAAGGGCATACCTGAAAACATACATGCCATGAGTGAAGCGGCATTTGAATATGGTGTTTACAAAAAATAATTTTTTTAAAGGAGCATATCAATCATGAAAAAATCATATCACAGCCTGTGCGCATGGACATTCAATGCAGGTAAGGGGGGTTTCACCCCCTATGATACACGCGCAGCATGGGCAGGCGACAAACTTGATACAGTTGGAAAGATAGAACTTATAAATGAACGTATCAGGCCCAGACTGCCTGGCCATATAGAACTCGGTTTTGAGATACATTATGACTATGAATACTGTGAAGAGAATGCAAAGGCCATTGCAGATGCCCTGTGCGAAAACAATATCGCTCTTGCCATGGTTACACCGGGCGCTCACAGGCATTTCCCATATGGAGGCATATGCTCACCTGATCCGGTAGAGAGAAAGGCGGCAAATGCATATGGCGCAAGATCGGTTGAACTGGCATATAAAGAGCTGAAAAAGGCATGGAGCAAAGATGTCCCTCCAACATTTGTGCTGTGGAACGGATCATACGGCTATGACCTTGCCTCAACAGGGATACAGAAGATGTATCAATATCTCAAGGAGGGTATTGCCGGGTTGTGCAAGCTGGAAAAATCACTTGGCGGAGAGCTCTATATTGCAATAGAACCAAAACCCAATGAGGGATACCCTGCCATGTTCCTGCCCACGGTTGCAAGCGCTATTGTATTCTGGAAAAAACTGGAGCAGGAGTATGGTATTGATATTACCAAAAAGGGGTTAAACAAGGAGTTCGGTCACTCCGAGATGATAGGCCTTGACCATATATATGATACAGTGGAAGAGATCGATAATAACATGCTCATGCATATGCATGTAAACAGCCAGGGATACAATGATGGCATCATACTTGGTGGCCCTGGTAAATTTGATATTGACCACGGCGCAAGGATAAATGGCATGAACATCGCCATTGCAGGTCTTATAGATCAGGCAGGGTTCAACCGCTGGAAAGGTCATGATATGCAGGTAAGGGCACATGACACAGAAGAACAGGGAATAGACAGGGTTGTAAGAAGTGTCCTGAGCTGGGATGCATGTGAAAGGGCAGCCAGTGACCTGGACTATAACCTCTTATGGCAATACCTTGTTAAGAGAGAGACTGCAAAGGCAGAAGACCTGATGAGGGACTCTGTTGTGCGCGCATGCAAATATTTTAATGAGGTGTATGTTAAATAAAGGGGTCGAGGGTTCAAGGGGTCAAGGGATTTCATAACCTTATGTAGAGACAAGGCATGCCTTGTCTTTACGAAATAGATGATACTAAGAGCGGTCGGGAATAAATCCCAATGTTGTTGATTTAAGCCTCATAGTACGTCATTCCCGCGAAGGCGGGAATCTATTTGTTTTTATTTTCAAATACATAAAGTGGATCCCCGCTGAAGTTAATCCCTTACTGGATACGGGGCGGGGATGACGATTAAGTCGAAATGGCTGTGCGGTTTTCTTAAGTCAACAACATTGGGGATAAATCCTGCCCCTGCGAAAAACAAGATCAAAAAGAAGCCCTGTAACGAGGAGATAATATGGCGCTATCCTGCGGCATCGAATTCAGCACCCAGTCATGCAAGATTGTAATCCTTGATCTGGCTGCAAACAGCATCTGCTTCATGGACTCATTCAATTATGACCAGGCATTTCCTTCATATAAAACTGGGGGTGGTGTGCTTCCTTCATCATCCGGTGACATAAGACATACATCGCCATTCATGCTTGTTGAGGCAATTGACCTTGCATTTAAAAGGGTAAAGGAGAGCGGCATAGATGTATCAGCTATTAAGGCCATAAAGACCGACGGGATGCAGCACTGCACAGTATATGTTAACACATCTTTCGGACCATCGGTTTCTCGCCTTGACCCTGGACAGACACTTATCACACAGCTTAAGACAACTGTCTCACGCCCTTCATCCCCCATATGGGAAGACAGGAGCACTCATACGCAGGCAGAATACCTTACTGATGCACTGAAAAATGATGGGGGCATAATAGGCCTCACAGGAAACAGGGCAGAGCTGAGGTTCCCTGCGTCACAGATTCTGAAATGGGCAAAAGAGCACCCTGAAGAGTATAACAACACATCAAACATATTTGTCCTGAGCGCATTTATCACCTCTATCATTTCTGGTAAAATTTCACCTATAGATACAGGGGATGGATGGGGGACAAACCTGAACACCCTTGATATAGATAACCCCTGCTGGAATGAAAGGGTGATCAGCGTTATGGATAAATACCTCTCTCATTCAGGCATAAGGTCTTTACTATCTTCAAGACTGGGCGCGATCGACCATTATGATTCCAATGCAGGTAAAATCTCTCCCTATTTCTCTAAAAAATATGGCCTATCACCTGATACTCAAATCCTGACAGGCACTGGTGACAACCCTGCCACACTGCTGGGCTGCGGCGGTAATATTGTTATCTCGCTGGGGAGCAGCTATACAGTAAATGGCGTGATGGATGAAATAACACCATCAAAGGATGGTGAATTCAACATATTCGGTTATACAAAAGGAAAGGCAATGGCCCTTTCAGTAATCACCAATGGCGCAAAGGTGCATGATCATTTTTTAAAGAGATATCTTCTCAAAGCTGAAGATAAAACCCCTGTTGATTCAGACTGGAGAGAATATGTAAATATCGCTGGCCCTGCCCTGCTCTCTCATGATGAAAAGTTGCTTCAACCCTATCTCTTTGATGAATCTGTACCATTACGAAAAAAGGGCATTATCAGGGCAAATTTTCATGAAGATAATCCCGAAGAAAACATCAGGGCATTGATCCTGTCTCAGGCGTTATCACTGAAACTCCACTCAGGCCACCTTGGGGAGGTTAATGAGCTGTGCATTGTTGGCGGCGGCTCAAAAAACAGCCTCATGATGCAGTGGATCGCTGATGCCTTTAATGCAGAGACCTGCACCATAGAAAGCCCTGCGGTTGCTGCGCCCCTTGGGTGTGCTCTAAGTGCTGCTGTAAATACATTGAACATTTCCTATGAAGAGGCAGCAAAAAGGTATGTGAGAAAAGATGCTTCATCCATAAAAAGGCCTATCCCTGAAAATGTAAAAACCATGAAGGAAATTATAAAAAGGTATTTTGAACTTGAAAAAACCAGCAAGCCCCAATGACTCATGAAAGGAATCTAAAATGAACCAGCATTTATATAAAGACCCGTCAAAACCTGTTGATGAGAGGGTAAAAGACCTTATTAGCAGGATGACCATTGAAGAGAAGATACTTCAGCTTACATCTATCTGGCTCAGCTTTGACCCTGAAATGGGTGAAATGGCCCCAACTATCATGGGAGATGATCTTGATAAAAACGCTGCCGGGCTTGATATAGACTATTATCTGAGGTCAGGCATTGGACAGATCACAAGGGTCTTTGGCAGCAGGCCTGTTGACCCTGTAGCAGGCGCAAAGACAGTAAACCGCATCCAGAAAAGGCTCAGGGAAGAAACACGACTCGGTATACCGGTAATCTGTCATGAGGAGTGCCTGAGCGGACTTATGGCCCAGGGTGCAACATCCTTTCCATCACCTGTTAATTACGGCTCAACATGGGAGCCGGAACTTATTCAGAAGGTGGGTGATGTAATCAGGCATCAGATGAGGCAGCTGGGTACACATCAGGGTTTAGCACCTGTATGTGATGTTGGCAGGGATGCGAGATGGGGAAGAATTGAAGAGACTATGGGCGAAGACCCCTATCTTGTTGGCACAATGGTGACAGCCTATGTAAAGGGACTTCAGGGTAATGATATAAAAAATGGGGTACTTGCCACCCTGAAACATTTTGTAGGTTATTCATTCAGTGAAGGGGGCAGGAATTTTGCGCCTGTACATGTGGGTAAACGCGATCTCATGGATATCTTTTTTATACCCTTTGAGATGGCTGTGAAGGAGGGCAAGGTACTCTCACTCATGAACGGCTACCATGAGTTTGACGGCGAGGTGCCAGGGGCTTCATACTGGCTGCTCACCGAGGTGTTAAGAAATCAGTGGGGATTTGATGGATACACGGTCTCTGATTATGGCTCCATCACCTTTCTGAAAGATATGCACATGATTGTAGCAACAACAAAGGAGGCAGCTGCTGCTGCCCTTAAGGCAGGGCTTGATATTGAACTCCCCAACCCCACCATGTACCCTCAGGGGTTAAAGGATGCACTTGCTGATGGTCTGATAACAGAGGCGAATATAAACAGCTCTGTAACAAGGATACTGAAACAGAAGTTCAGGCTTGGCCTCTTTGAAAACCCCTATGTGGATACAGATGCAATCAGTTTGAACCTGCCAGAAGAGCGGGCACTTTCCGCAGAGGTGGCGGAAAAATCCATCACCCTCTTATCCAATAATAGTATCCTTCCCCTGTCAAAGGAGATAAAAAAGATAGCCCTTATAGGCCCCAATGCACATGAGGTTATGGCCCTCTTCGGCAACTACAGCTTTGAAAACCATGTGGTATCCACCCATTATAAGGATATGGCAGAGAAGGTGGTACATGCACCCACTGTACTTGATAAGTTAAAGGAAAAAATTGGTGCAGAGAGGGTCATATATGCAAAGGGATGCAACATACTTGATAAAGATATCTCCATGATACCTGATGCTGTTAGTGCGGCCAATAATGCAGATATAGCCATCCTTGTAGTTGGTGACAAGGCGGGCCACTTCAGGGCTGGCACAGTAGGTGAGGGTACAGACACCCCTGACCTATCTTTACCAGGTGGACAGGAGGAGCTTGTAAAGGCAATCTTTGATACAGGTAAACCTGTAGTAATAGTTCTACTTAATGGCAGACCATTTGCCATGCCGGAGATTGCCAAAAAGGCATCTGCAATCATTGAGGCATGGTTCCCTGGCCAGGAAGGGGCTGGCATTATTGTTGATACCCTGTTTGGAGACCTCAACCCTGGCGGCAAAACCACACTCACATTTAGCCAGTCCGCAGGGGTACAGCCCCTGTTTTATAACCATAAATTTCTTTCACAGGGCTTCCCGAAACTGCCTGAATTTACCCCCGTGTTCCCGTTTGGTCATGGCTTTAGCTATACAGAGTTTACATACAGCGATCTTGAGCTTTCATCCGCTCAAACAGGCACTGATGGTAAGGTAGAAATTAGCTTCAAGATAAAAAACAGCGGAGATCGCAAGGGTGATGAGGTAGCACAGCTTTATATAAATGATCCGGTTGCCAGCATCCCCAGGCCGGTAAAGGAGCTTAAGGGTTATAAGAGGGTTTCTTTGCTGCCCGATGAACAGAAAAAGATAGTTTTTACGCTTTATGCGGATATCCTTGCATTTACCGGCCTTGATTACAGGAAGATAATAGAACCAGGCGAAATAAGGATTATGATAGGGTCATCAAGTGAGGATATCAGGCTCGAAAAAAGCATTACCATTACAGGTGAGAAAAGATACCCTGGTGAAGATAGG
Organism: Deltaproteobacteria bacterium; assembly: GCA_016931115.1. Lineage (GTDB taxonomy): Bacteria > Desulfobacterota > DSM-4660 > Desulfatiglandales > HGW-15 > JAAZBV01. The sequence continues at coordinate 14,154 of JAFGFM010000134.1, forward strand.
AAGTTAATAACAGATGTAAAATTGATGAATTGCTAAGTACTGGATTACATTAATTCAATAATATTTGACCTGCTTTTTTTATGTTACCACTGAGGACACAGAGTAAAAGGAGGTTTTATGTTTAAAGCCTCGATTCCATGTTCTCCATGCGCTTTAAAATAACTCCTGCTTTTCTTTCTGAATCTTTCTCCCATCACTTAAGATAAACAAAAAGAGGAATATTGCCCCGAAGGTTATGTAAATATCCGCCACGTTAAGAATACCTGTCCTGACTGGGCCTATACCGAAATTCATAAAATCCACTACCTTTCCATCATACATAAGCCTGTCTATAAGGTTGCCGATACCTCCGCCAAGCACCAATGCCAGCATAAGGGTCTGCCGTATGGAAAAGGCCTTTGAAAAGATCAGGTATACAAACATGGCCAGAAGAAACAGGGACACAGCAACAGAAAAGAGCCAGAACCTGATCTCTTCATTTACAGTGGCACCCATGCCTAAAAATCCTCCGGTATTTTCTGCATATGTGAGAACAAAAAAGTTATATAAAAAAGAGATGGGTGCTGAATTCTGAAGGTATTCCTGTGCAATCTTTTTTGTAACCTGATCAGATATGACCGTTCCGAAAAGTATCATTAAAATATATAAGGCCCTGGTTTTTATTTGCATATGCTTTACTTTTTCCTTATGAGATATTATAGAGATTCCGATTCAGACAATATATTACATAGAAACATTTAGATCAATGAAGAGATAGAGATATATATAAAATATTTGTAAGAGTTAAAAAAAGGAGCAATAAATGGCCTGGACAAAAATCCTTTTGAGCGGTGATGACCTTAAATCAGGGGAGGTCAAGAGATTACAGGCGAGATTTCGTGATGTCTTTCATGATGCGGGCATGCCTACAGACATGGCCATGTTTGCGGGCATGCCAACAGCTACAGGATACTTTCCATTTTATCTGACACCGGCATGCACAAAGATTGCTGAAAATTTCATATCAGAATATGCAGGGGTCAGTTGTGACAAACCTCAGAAAAGCGGCCTTGAACCGACAATGGTGATAGGCTTTAACAGGGGATGGGATTTACTTATAGAATAGCTGTCTGTCGATAAAAATCCCGTAAACCGTGAATCCTGGGCCTTGAATTATTAATTTTGAATTTTAAATCTTGAATCTTGAATTTTAAACCGGAAACCTTAAACCTGTATTTGTTCCAATTCCGGTATTATAACACCGCCTGATGGTACAATAATAACCCCGGGAGATTGAATTAATTCTGAACCTGAATGGATTGCGTCTTCAATGGTTGCCGCATAAATAAAGCCGAGCTTTTCTGCATCCTCTTTAGGGACTTCCTCTGAAAACAGGATAATATGATAACTTTCAAGGGCAAGAATCACCTGGGCAATAGACATATTAAGTTCAGGCGCACCCCCGCTGATAATCCTCTGCCCTGAATTGAAGAAATCAAAAAGCGCCTCCTTAAGTCTGCCTTTGTATTTTTCCCTGAATTCCAGGCATGCATCAAGATATCCCTTGTTAAAGGCTGAAGTGCATCTGCCCACAAGAATAATCACACCCTGCTCCCTTGTAATAATGGATGCAGGCTCAAGGGGCTTCATAAGCTGGGTTGCCTGCGTATATGGAAATGCGCTTATAATGGTGATATCTGCCTTTTTTTTAAAGGTTTTTGAAACAAGTTTTTTACATATATCCGCACCTTTTTTATGGGCAGATATCGGGTTGCCCGCCACTACCTGATACAGATTATCATTATGGTCAAGCACACTGTTTATAATAAAATCAAGCCTTCCTGCACTGGCAAGGGATATTACTTCATCATAAAAAGGGTTGTTAGAAAATTCACCGAGAACAACCTTCCTGAATGCATACCTCATATGATGTTCAAGTATGGCATCAAAATTGGAAATGCCAGGGAACATGATCTTTCCGCCACCTCCAAAACCGTTTAAGGGGTGCGGGAAAATGGAACCTATGCCTATCCTGAAATCTGCCTCATGGGCCATCCTGTTTATCTTTACGATCGTACCTGATTTAAGCTTACCCACAGGCACAAGGTCAGGGGAGAGAGAGTCATGATTGATAATGGTGTAATTATTAACAACCTCCTCACCATAGGTCAGTATCATTTCTTTCCTGGTCAGTGCTTCATGCGTACCGAGTGCAACAATTATTATAATATTGCTTTCAGGTATAGATATGGCGTCAAGCTTTTCAAGCAGATACTTAAGTATCTCTTTTTTGGGTGAATTGCGGGTGTTGTCCTCTATGAGTATTGCTATCCTGTCGAAGGGCCTTAACTGTTTTTCAAGGGGCAGCGCATCAACAGGGTTATCAAGGGCATTTATGGTAAGATTTTTTATATCGGATAAAACAGGAATATCTTCAAAATCCGCCACATCCAGGATGTTAAAGCGCTCAGGCACATTGAAAAATAATTTCTTATGCCCATATCTGATATAGAGATCTTTCACAGGGTACGCCATGATGTTGTTAATATGGTGCATCAAGGAGGCTTTTTAAAAGATCCTTTACCTCCACTTCTATCAATTCCTTTGGGTTGCCCTGGCTGCAGAAATCATTTGCATATACATTATATATATGGTCAATGTCCTCCTCCTTAAAGCCATACTGTTCGGCCAGATAACCGGGCTGTATCTCAATATCATGGAGGAGCTGCTCCATCTCGTCAAACCAGCGGTCTGCCATTTCAAGCTGTGTCATACCTGTTGTATCAATACCCATTGCCAGGGTCATTGCAGCAAATTTTTCTATGGCTGCCGGTTGATTATACCTTTCAGCCCCCAGAACAAGGGCGCCATTGACATGCCCGTGATGACAGTCAGTTACAGCGCTTAACTGGTGACCCAGGCCGTGAACAATGCCTGCCCCTGCCCCAAAGCCTATGGCTATCCCACCCATAGTGCTTGCCCAGCACATCTTTTCACAGGCATCCCTGTTCATCCGGTTATGGGTGAATTCCCTGATGTTTTTATATATAAGTTCAATAGCCCTCATGAGAATACCATATGAATAGGGCGATTGAACCTTTGTTAAAAATGCCTCAAATCCGTGTGACATGGCATCAAAACCTGTCCATGCGGCAAGCTTTTTAGGCTGAAGCCTCATAAAAAGAGGGTCTATAACCGCTACTGTTGAATGTATATTTGGTGCGCCTATAAGCACCTTTGCGCGTTCTCTGGTGTTGCTGATTGCTGCCCATGATGTCACTTCAGCTCCAGTGCCTGATGTGGTCGGCACAGAAATCTGGGGAATAACGCACGGGTTCAGCCTGGCAAGTGTCTCCATCCAGGGAGGGTTAAGCTTTGCTGCAAAATTACCCACATCTCTTCCGCCGTTTGCATCAATTGCCCTGATGCATTTCCCAACATCAATAGAACTGCCGCCACCTACTGCAACGATCCCATCACATCCGGTATCCTTGAATACCCTGTAGCACTTCATTATCTCATGATCTTTAGGATTCGAGGTTATGCTATCAAAAACTTCACAGGCGATACCGCCGTTTTTCAAGACCACCTTTACCTCATCAATAATACCTGTCCCCTTAAGACCTGATGTGGTTATCAGGGCCTTTTTAATGTGGTTTGCCCTGCATTCATTCGCTATTGTTTCATAAGACCCCCATCCCAGGGCAATTTTGGGTATAGGATTAGTGTAAAGAATAGGAAACTCGTAAATATTTTTATTAAACATGTCATCCCTCCTTAATAATAGTCTTTAACATTCAGCATTTTTTTGTGTATATCTCTTCTGCAAACAACATCACTTCATCTGTCTGCCTGGCAACCTCTGCCCTCAGTCGTTTAAGATGGGCAAGTCCCTGCCTGTCTACCTTTCGATCTTTAATGGCCTCCTTTATTGACTCTGAAAGATGAGAAACCGCAAGAAAGATATCATTTACCTCTTTCTCAAAGTTACTTGTTATATCACCTGTAGCAGGTTTCTGATAAAGAGCCCACCCACAAGGTTCCAGAAATGACTTTATATCAGGGTCACCGGTTGCTTCAACAGCTGCCTTGATAAATTCCATATTAATTTTGATTCGTCCATAAAGGCAGTCATACACGGTCTGCTGTGACTTTCCCAAAATAGCAGCGATCTTTTGAACCGCCTGTTTATTCTCTTTTCTGCCGGTTATAATCCTGTGAATCTCAGAGGCAATTTCTTCAAATTCCATAAGACTCTCCCTGTTTGGTATAATTTTAAAATGATTGGTTTGCATATATATAGCTCTTTATAAAAAGAAAGTCATCTGGTAATCTACCTTTATTCGTAAGTATTGTAACTTTTTCAGGCTATTTATAAAAAGGAGAATAACTATGAGGGTAATGGCTATCAATGGGAGTCCGAGAAAGGAGTGGAACACAGGCATAATGCTAAAAAAGGCCCTTGAAGGGGCAGAATCAAAAGGGGCAGAGACAGAAATCATTCACCTCTATGACTACAATTTTAAAGGGTGTACAAGCTGCTTTGCATGTAAGATAAGGGGCGGTAAAGGCTATGGAACATGCGGGTTCACGGATGAGATGACCCCTGTTTATGAAAGGATAAAAGAGATAGATGTTTTAATTCTCGGGTCGCCCATATATTTCGGTGATGTCACCGGTGAATTGCGCTCTTTTATCGAAAGGCTCCTTTTCCCCTATCTTGTATATAGCGTGCCGCCAAAGACCCTTTTCCCTAAAAAAATAGGAATTGGCCTTATATATACCATGAATTGCCCGGAGGAGTTTGCAGCTAAAGTGGGTTATGACAGGTTATTCACCGGAAACGAACAGATCATGAACATGATACTTGGAAAGGCAGAGTCTCTTATGAGTTATGAGACATACCAGTTTAAAGATTATTCAAAGGTTGTTGCAGATGGTATTGATGAGGCACAAAGAAGGAAAAGACGCGAAGAGGTGTTTCCAATTGACTGTGAAAAGGCATTCAAGCTGGGTGCAAAGCTTGTTGAAGAGGAGCAGAAAATGTCACAGAAGATATATTGAGAGCGAAAATTTAAAATGGCATTAGATAATAATAAGTTGAAATTCCATATTATAATGGAGATAATAACCCCCTGTTTCAACCCAAATAAGTATCAGGATTTACGCGGCTAATAAAAAGGTCATTGATGACTTATCATTAAAAAAACCTTATCTGGAGAAATAATAATGGCAAAAGAGACAATAATTACAAATTTTACACTCAAGGGAAGAGAGGTTTTATCCTCCTATGCAGCTTACACCATTGAAGGAGTAATGACAGCAAGGGTAAAAAGGGGGCGTGACACCTGGACAATTGAGGAAAGAAACGGCATCGCCAAAGGCACATCAGATGGTGAAAATGAGGCGATATATATCGAGAATGACAAGGCAATTAAATCCATTGAAAAGAATATAGTGCCCCTCCTACCTAAAAAGGTGGTTATCAAAAGGGCTGAAGACATTATTAAGGCAGCCTGCGAGTTTGATCTCAAGCTTGTTGAAAAGGCCGGCCCCAATAAAAAGAAATGGGGTGGAAATGCCTGTCTTGCCTCATCCACGGTCTTTTTCCAGACACTGTTAAAGGCATCAGGTTACGAGGCATGGCAGCTTTTAGCCCCGAAAGGAATGAAGACATTTTATATGCCCAACATAGCCTTCAATATGGTATGCGGCGGCGAGCATGTACCAGGCACCAAGCAGGACATACAGGAGATGTTCTTTCTTTCCATGAATCAAAAGTCCATAAAGGGGGTTTTTACACAGGCAATAAAGTTCTTCAAGCAGTTTGAAAAGAACCTTGTAAGAGACGGGCATACAACAGGCACCGCCAAGGAAAGAGGCTTTGTGTTCCCTGTGAAGGACAACTACGAAGGTCTAAAAAGAATAAAGGAATGCGCAACACAGCTGGGTTTAAAACCTGCTGATTATGCAATAGGCACTGACAATGCCTTCAGCGAAATCCAGAAGACTGCAGAGCTAAAAGAAAAGGGGCTTTATGACATGAGGTTTTCCGGGCTCGGCATAAAGACCAGCGAAGAGCTTATTGAATTTGATGCTGACATTGTAAAAAGTGCGGATAATTTTGTAACCATGGAAGACCCTGGTTCAGAATCCGATATCAATGCACACAAACTCATGAATGAAAAATATGGCCACAGGGTACAGATCGTTATTGATGACGCTGCTGTAACACAAATGAGGTTTATCATCCCGTTCCTTGCAGCCCCCGAACAGAAAAACAGGGCAGGTAACTCTGTTCTTATAAAACTCAACCAGGCAGGGACATTTACAGAGACCTGTCTGGCAACAGAGATTGTCCTTGGCATTGCAGACCCGGACCGCGTTGAAACCTTCCTTGCAGCCAGAAATGATTTAGGCAGGGTATTAAAAGAGCTTAAGGCCCTTGGCGTTAACAGCCTTAAGGAGGCACTCGACAATATTAAAAAGATAGGTGCAACCGCCTTTTTCTCACACCGTTCAACAGAGGGTTCATCCGAGTTTCTGCCATATATGCCAATGATTTATGGCGCTGTATCGAGAAAGCTCTGGTTCAAGGCTGGCGCACCCAATGGTGAAAGAAACCTACAGAATTACAACCCGCTTATAAGGGCTGAAGAGGCAATGAATGAGATGGGTATAAAAACTGTTGTTGCAGGCTTTGAAGGACTGCCGGATGGGGTAAAAATTCCAGCGGTAAAGTAAACACAGTTTTATTATGTGTGGAATCAGCGGAATAATCTCATACAATCTTTCTCAAGATGAAATATACCACAGGCTTGAACAGATGGGCGCCCTCCAGGCCCATCGCGGCCCTGATGATAAAAAAGAGGCCGTGTATGCCTTCAAATCAGGTTTTGTTGGATTCGGTTTCAGGCGGCTTTCCATCCTTGACCTTGAAACAGGCATGCAGCCGATCGTGTCACAGCAGGATCAATCTGCCATCATATGTAATGGCCAGGTCTATAATTATCTTGAACTAAGGGCCACCGCCCCTGAAATGGAATACACTACAAAAGGGGATATTGAGGTCGCACTTAACATGTACAGAAAGCATGGTCTGGATTTTCTGAACAGGCTGAACGGTATGTATGCCGGTGCAATATATGATTATAATAATAGAAAAATTATACTCTTCAGGGACAGGTTCGGTATAAAACCCCTTTACTATACTGAATGGGAGAACAACTTCTTTTTCTCATCAGAGATAAAACCTCTCTTAAAAGGGAGCATGAGACCGGCACAGATCAACCGGGACCGAATAGAGACCTTTTTTAAATACCGCTATGTACCGGGTACAGATACCATGTTCAATGGCATTAAAAAGCTCCCGCCTGGCTCTTATCTTGAATACAACCTGGATAGTAAAAAATATGAAATAAAAAGGTACTGGGAGTACCGACTTGACCGGGTTGTTCCAGATATGAAGTTAGAGGAGGCATCCGAGGAGTTTATCAGGCTTTTCAGGGATGCGGTCAGGATAAGGATGAGGTCAGATGTAGAGGTAGGCACACTCTTAAGCGGGGGCATAGACTCCTCTGCTGTTTCATCAGAGGCAACAGTAACAAAACCAGACATCAGTCTCTTTTCTATCTCCTTTAATGAAGATAAGTATAATGAACTTCCACTGATAGAGGAGTTTATCAAAAAGAATGACAACCGATTCAGACTAACAAGGCAACATACAGGGCTGTGCGGGTCAGAGATGCTTAAAGAGTTACCTGAAATCATCAAATCTATTGAAGAGCCCATATCACTTGGCACCATCCTGCCCACAGACCAGGTATGCAGGATGGCGGGTGAAAGGGTGAAGGTTGTATTAACAGGAGAAGGGGCAGACGAGATATTTGGGGGGTACCGCAAATTCCTTATAGAAACTGCTGCAAGCGTATATCACAGCCTCTCTATTTCCGAGCAGAAAGGGCTTGAGGGGTTATACCCTGAATTAAGGTCATACATGAAAATAAGGAGTAACAACCCTGTAGAAAGATATATCCAGAGTGAATCCCTTTTTACAGGTGATGAATTAAGGGAACTAACCGGAAAGGATCATGTAAATGATCTTTTTCCTTTAGATGCCACACCATATTTAACGGGTAATGAACACCCCCTTAATGCGGCCATCGCTATGGAAACCAAAGCAAGGCTTCCTGATTATGTGATACTCAGGCTTGATAAGCTTTCTATGAGGCATTCACTTGAGGCGCGCACCCCGTTTCTTGATTACAGGCTTGCAGAGTTTGCTGCTACCCTTCCGATTAACTTTAAGGTAAACCTTGCAGATAATCGTGAAAAATCTATATGCGGTAATTCATTTGCCACCTATTCCATCCTGGACAGGGATACAGCCCTCAGAAAAAAACAGCCCTTTACCATACCAATGGCAGACTGGCTTTCAGACCCTTCAAGACTGCCTGAATGTATAAAAGAGGTAATGTTTGGAGATATGGTTAAAAGACGGGGCATCATAAATCCTGCTATCCTGAAAAGAGAAATCGCACTTATTTCAAAGGAGAATGTCGGTCCCCAGACACTGGTTTCAGAGGCAGACAGGGTTTATGCGATTATTATATTTACCTTATGGTATGACCTTTTCTTTTCAAAATGAGTGCATATAGTATTCAGAAATGCAAATAACAAAGTATAATAATATCATTTGGAGGTGAGCCTTACTGTTAAAAGGAGAATTTATGGATCAGGGTAACTACATTGCAGAATACAGCCAGAGGCTCTTAACATTACTGAAGGGAAAAATCATCCCGGGAAATCAGACCTTTGGGTTTGAATATGAATTTTTACCAAAGTTGCCGCTCAACCTTGATATTATGCAGCAGATCTACAGGTTTTTACCTGAAAAGGGGTTTGAACGACAGGGTACAACATTTGTACATAAATCAGGCATGTATATAGATTTTGAGCCTGGCGGCCAGATAGAATTCCACACACAGCCATTACTCGCGAATGAAAAAGAGAGATTCACCAATTGCCTCAGCCTGATAAAAGATGTTTTAGCCATTTTTAAAAATGACCTGGGCATAGAATATCTTGCCAGAGGTTATATTGCCGGGCGCAAGGATTCACCACTCTGTCTTGATTCACAAAGGTATATCAACCTGCACAACAGACTTTCAAGATGCGGCACAAGAGGGCTGGAGATGATGAAAGGGACTGCATCCATACATCTCCATGCCGGAATTAAAGATATTGATGAACTGCCCCTCATTCTTGCTGCAATGATAAAGATGTCTGAGATGGATGAATTTAAAATGGGGCCGGACAGGAGGGATATTTGGGACAATACTGATCCCACCAGGTGCGGCCAGCCTTTTAAAGTCAGGTATGACATGAAGCCATCCGAGGTAATCGAGATGATTGTGGATCATGCTGCAAGGGCATATCATATTGGTAAAAATCTGCCATTCCTAAAAACAGATGATCTCTCCTTTGATGCATTCATGTATCATCTTACAACTATCTTTACAGATATCAGGCTGAATATAAAAGGCCCATCCATTGAACTCAGGACCATTGACAGTGTGCCCTTTGATCAGTTTAAACCAAAATGGTTAAGATTTATAAACGTGTTTCAAAATAAATTATTTTGAATTATAGGAGCGACTATATGAAAAAAGTAACAATATATACTACTCAGACTTGCCCATACTGCATAAAGGCAAAGAGTCTTCTTGAAAAAAAAGGGGTCAGTTACTATGAATTAAGGATTGATCTTAACCCCGAACTCGCAATAGAGGCAGTAACAAAGAGCGGTGGAAGACGCACAGTACCGCAGATTTTTATAGAGGATCATTATGTAGGTGGGTCTGATGAACTGCATGCACTGGAAAAAGAGAATAAACTGGACCGCTTGTTCGCGGATTAGAGACAAGAGATACCCTATAAACATCAACATTGGGTATAACAGGAGCTCACGCAATAAAAGGTTAAAAGATAAAAACTCCGTGTTCTCCGGGTCCTCCGTGGTTATAAAAAATAATATTTTTCAAATCACACTTAAATTATGAAATGCAGAACTTAATCTTTCATGCTCTATCTTGATGCACCTGTCAATGACCAGGGTCACCCCGGCTTTTAAGGCCTTTTCACACGCCTCACTGTGAAAGACCCCGAGCTGCATCCATATCACCTTTATACCTTTATTAATTGCCTGGTCAACAGCATCCGGTATTCGTTGGCTGCTTAAAAAAAGGTCGGCCATATCAACATCATGGGGTATATCAGCTATTGAACCATAACATTTTTCACCGAGTATCTCTTTCTGGCCCGGATTAACAGGGGTGATACTGTACCCGTGTTTAACAAGGTATCTGGCGACCATGTTGGATGGCCGCTCCTCCTTTGGTGAGAGACCAACAACAGCTATCTTCTTTGCATTATCAAGTATCTGCCTGATTTTTTCGGGTGAAGGATTGATGCTATCAATAAAAGGCTTATCGAGAATAATCATTTTATTATCTCGTTTACCTTTTTAACCTTGTCTGATATCTCCATAGCCTTTCTCACTCCTGGCACATGATTCAATACCTGCTTCTTGATGCCCTCCTCCAGCAGATCAGTGGTTTCTTCTTTATCTTTTTTTTTAGAGGGTTCCTTTTCAGGCGAGCCTTTTATCTCTTTTTTGATATTTCTGAATTCACGTATTGCGCCGCCAAGCCCCTTCCCTATATCCGGGATCCTTTTTGCGCCGAATATGATAAATATGATAACTGCAATAACTATTAGCTCTGGTACTCCAAGTCCAAACATCTTTTATTTCCTTTTATTTTATGTACTCTATGGGTTGATCATCTTTGCCCCGTGCCTCAACCGACCCTATGTGATAGGCTGTTTCACCCATACCTTTCAGCCGCTGTAACGCCTCGCTAAGGTCATCGCCGCTTACTACTATGATAAGGCCAAGGCCGTTATTAAATGTCCTCAGCATATCCTCATCAGAGATGTCGCCTGCCCTTTTAAGATAATTGAACACAGGCGATGGTTCCCATGATGATGTCTTTATAACAAGCTTACACTGTGAAGGCAGTATCCTTGGCAGGTTATCTGTAAGGCCTCCGCCCGTGATATGGGCTATCCCATAAATGCGGAACCCCCTGCTGATGTTAGTTACTGTCTTCACATAAATCCTTGTAGGAGTAAGGAGCTCTTCGCCAAGGGTCTTTCCGAATTCATCAACATAGTCAGTAACCTTCATCTTCAGCTGTTCAAAGAATATCTTTCTTGCCAGGCTGTAACCATTGCTGTGAAGCCCTGTTGAACTTATACCGATAAGCTGATGCCCGAATGCGATCTCTGAACCGTCAAGGAGCTGGTCATTATCCACGATACCTGTAACAAATCCGGCAAGGTCATACTCCCCTTCACCATAAAAACCGGGCATCTCTGCTGTTTCACCACCTATAAGGGAGCAGCTTGCCTCTATACACCCGGCTGATATGCCTTTCACAATCTCTACACACTTATTAACATCAAGGCGGCTCATTGCTATATAATCAAGCAGAAAAAGAGGCGTTGCACCCTGAACAACTATATCATTTACGCACATGGCAACAAGGTCTATACCCACTGTGTCATGCTTATCCATCATAAATGCGATCTTGAGTTTTGTGCCCACCCCGTCTGTAGATGCAACAAGAACAGGGTTCTTCATATCCTGTGTTTGAAGGGAATAAAGCCCTGAAAAGCCGCCTATATCAGTGATAACATTAGATTTAAAAGTCTTTGATACTATTGGTTTTATCAATTTTACAAAATCATTACCGGCATCTATATCAACGCCTGCCTCTGCATATTTGTCCTTTTTCTTCTTTGATGCCATAAAAACGTTACCGCCAGTTTATTTATTAATATTGATTATCAATCGAGCAGTCGATATGTATAATTCATATATAAAAAGATACTAAATAGTGTGTCAGATACCCTGTTTTGTCAACAGTTTTCTTACTGCACCAATTTAAGCCAAATCACTCGCGAACCAGCACCTTAAGAAAAAGATCGCCACTCCGGTCATATGATATCCTTTTCCCCATGCCCCTTAACCTGAGCGTGGAACCATCCTTTACACCGGGTGGTATGGTTACCCTGAAAAGCCTCCTTTGAAACCCCCAGGGTATATTGACCATTTTTCTGGTTCCATTTATTGCCTCTATCGGGCTTATCACTATATCACCGGTAAGATCAGGGTTTTCAAGGGTACTGATCGTATGTATGTTCTGTAGCGCGGGTGTACCCTTTTTTGATGTAGCCACACGCAGTTTACCGCCTATGCCTGATCTGGGTGCAATAAGCAGCATCTTTAAAAAGATTATCCCTGCGATAAAACCCCCTATATGGGCCCACCAGGCAATGCCGCCGCCGTGAACCGATGACCTTGCCGCATTAATAAATTGCAGTAAAAACCAGATGCCAAGGAAAATAAAGGCAGGCACCTCTATAAAATATGGAATAAAGAAAAGAGGTATCAGCGTAAGTATCTTTGACCTCGGGTATAATATCATGTAAGCGCCCATAACACCGGCAATAGCCCCGCTTGCCCCTATCGTGGGTATGGTGGAATGCGGATTTAGTGCCAGATGCAACAGGCCTGATGCAATGCCGCTCATCAGATAAAAAATCAGGTACCTTACATGACCGAGCCTGTCTTCTATGTTGTCACCGAATATGTATAATGACCACATGTTCCCGAGAAGGTGCCAGAACCCGCCATGAAGAAACATGAAAGTAACAAGGGCTATTACCTGTTCCATCGGATGAAACATCCTCCCTATCTCAGGCACAGTATACCTGGCTGGCACAAGCCCGTAGATGCGTATAAATGAGTCGAACCCTGTTCCCTGTGACAGTTGGATCAGAAAAAAAAGGATATTAACAGCAATTAATATGTTGTTCACAACCGGGTAATTTTTTGAACTGATTGTATCTCGTAATGGTAACATGTCTTTTCCTGTTCAATAATATGAATCTGTAATACCAGAATCCCGCATTCAGCAAAAGATAAAATAAACACCCTATATAACAAGGCAACCACAGGGCATTAAATGATTGTTGTTTAACCTCTAACGGGTTTAATTATAATACACCGTTTAAGGTAGCCTTTAACAGGTGAATTCTATTGACATTTTCTGCTCTTATTTCTAAACAGTTATAATATTTTAGAAATATTAAAGACATTAACAGTGCCTGAATTATTAATATCGCTCAAGGCGGATAAGTTCCGGTTAAACGAACACGGGTAAAAATGGACGAGAACTCAGTAGACAGAAGTTTTTCAGAGAGCCTTGCAGGCATAAAAAATATCGGCAGGTATGAAATAGTCTCAAAACTTGGCCGGGGCGGTTCAGGTATTGTGTTCCTGGCAAAAGACCCCTATATAAAAAGAAAGGTTGCAATCAAGGTTGCCCAGACTACAACAGACAGGTCAAGGGAGAAATTTCTTGTTGAGGCACAGTCAGCAGGTCAGTTCAGCCACCCGAACATAGTATCTATCTATGATGTGGGTGTGCAGGCAGATTTCTGCTACATTGCGATGGAGTATATTGATGGGCATACCCTTAACAGATACTGTGACAAAAACAATCTCCTTCCCCTTCAAAAAGTCATTGAGATCATATTGAGCGTATGCAGCGCCCTTGACTACAGCCACAGGATGGGGATCATCCACAGGGATATTAAACCCGCCAATATTATGCTCGACGAAGAGGGTTTAACCAAGATCACCGATTTCGGGGTTGCCCAGATGATAGAGGATATACCTTCAGCCGGTTTTTTTGGCACCCCGAGCTATATGTCACCTGAACAGGTCAAGGAATCTGCAATCGGTTTTCAGAGCGATATCTTTTCAGTTGGCTGTGTATTGTATGAACTCCTTTCCGGGGAGCAGGCATTCCCGGGTGATAATAATTTTTCTATTATCTACAAGATAATTAATACAGAGCCTCAGCCCATAAATTCTGTAAGAGGTGACCTTCCTGAGATAATAGGTGATATAGTAAAAAAGGCGATCGCAAAGGAGACTGGCGCAAGGTATCAGACATGCACTGAACTTGCCTATGACCTGAGGATTTCATTGAGGGGTATATCAGGCTCTGCAGTAAGCAGTGACAAGATAAAGGATGTGGCTGATTACATATCACATCTTAAATTTTTTAAGAGCTTCCCCCATGACGAGGTAAAAGAGATAGTTGCACTGAGTCAGATACTCAAGGTAGAAAACGGAAAAAGGATAGTCTCTGAAGGGGAGATAGATGATACATTTTATATACTGATGAGCGGCAGGGCCGGTGTCAGGAAAAAAAGCAACCTTATAGCCACAATTAATACTGGCGACTGTATTGGTGAGATGGCCCTTATAGGAAGCCAGAAGAGGATTGCAGATGTTACAGCTGAAACAGACTGCATCCTGTTAAAGATCAGTGCATCACTGCTTGATAATGCCTCCGATTCCCTGAAACACCTCTTTTTTAAAAACTTTGCTGTAACACTGGTTCAGAGATTATCCACATCCTCCAGAAATAGATAGAATCACAGATCAGTAATATTCTTATCTGTAAATCTTTCATACTGTTTTCTATAGTATGGATTGCTTCTATCAAGCAATATTGCCTCTTCTATTATTTTCACAGCCATCTCTCTTTTACCTATTAGAAAGCAGGCCTCTGCAAGGGTATCAAGGAATACTGGCGACCTTTCCAGCGCGACAGCCTCATTTGCCAGTTCAAAGCCCCTTTTTATATCATCAGCTTCAGGATTTTCTAAGGTAAGAAGCAGCCATGCAAGGTTGTTGAGGGCAGTAGCCTGCTTCCTGTCCAGGACAAGTATTTTTTCATATATTTCCTTTGCCTCAGTAAATTTTTCCATCTCATGATATGCCATTGCAAGGCTCATCATAAGATCAATATCCCCTGGTTTTTCATTTGCCTCATTTTTTATCATGCTTGTGATAAGGTTGTTTGTAATATATCTTTTTATCGGGGTTATGAAAAACAGGGAGGAAACCATGAAAATACCTGCGATAAACAGGATACAGGCGGATACAACAAGCCTTCTGTGTCTTTTTATCAGGCCGGGGTTTTCTTTGCTTTTTAACAAAAATTCCACCCTCTGTCTGATACTGAAGTGGTGCCAGCTCGGCAGATCCCTTATCCGCCCGCTTAAAAGGGCTATCTTTTCAAGTGAGTTTATTATAGGTTCAGGGTCATTAAGCGTGACCGCAGCATAGGCATCAGCCTCTCTTTCAAAGTGGCGCATGAAAAATCCCATGATAAACCTGAAATATATGATCAGGCCCAGGACTACAGGAAGAACAAAAAGGAGCATCTGCAAATTTTCAGGCATGCTGTGTGATGAAACCTTTGAAATCAGGTATCCAATAAAAATGGAATAATAGTCTGAATCAATAAGCCCCATAACAAGTATGAAAAAACCGATAAACAACAATGAGAGCTTTACCTGGTGTTTAAATTTTGCATGCCCTGCCTCATGGGCCATTACTGCATTCAGTTCAGATGGTGTAAGTATATTCATAAGCGAATCGGTAATCATGATATACCTGTATCCGGGTATAATTCCCATTATCCCTGCGGTCATCATCTTTCCTTCAAGGATCGGCCAGTTTACAATATCCCTGTATTTAAAACCCAGTTGCCGTAAAAAAACCCTTATGCCCTCTGCCTTAAATGAATCGGGCAAAGGTTTGCAGCCCCAGAAATACTTTATTACAACAGGTATAAAAATCATGATTATGATTAAAAAGAAGACCAGAAAGATTATCTGACCTGCGGGCCTTTCAAGAAATATTTTTAGCCCCTGCCAGGGACTGTAGTTAATAAGGTCAGTAACAATGGAGAGCATTAACCACGGGAATAAAACAGGGATATTAAACCTGATATTTCCTGTGATAAAACCCCTCCTGCCAATATCTGTACCAAAAATTTTATTATAGGCAGGATGGGCAAAATACCACATGGTGCCTAAATAGATGATAAAGATGATTAATGCAGAAAGGCCCTGGAAAATGTATATTTGGCCGGCAAAGGGTATTACCTCTATCAACCCTTTCAGGTTAAATGAAAAGAGGTCAATGGTGAACAGAATAATGGCTGATAAAGAGAGCTTAAAAACAAGCCTGGAATATATAGCCGCATAGCCTGATGCATAACCCCTTTCATATAACCTGATGAGGCGTCTGAAACCCACCCTGCACATAAAGGCATATAGTGCCCAGAAAAGGGCTATCATTGATATGCTGTATAACAGGGACCCGGATATGTCCCTGTCATAAAGACTCATATTAAATAAAAGGAGAACAATAATAAAATAGATTATATTATTGAACATACCCTCTATTTATTTCCATTATCGTCAGTCTTGAATTCCAGGTTTCCACCACCGGGCGGCAGGGTTATGTCACCCTTTATCTGGATAGATACATTGTGCCTCTCTTCAAGCTCCACCAGTTCATGTCTCTTTTTATTGAGGATATAGTCTGCCACCTCCAAAGGAAGGGTTGCTGTTACAGTTGCAATATCACCCTTTGATATGCCTTTCTGTATCCGTCTCATAAATGAAAGGGCGGCTGCACCTGGGCCTATTACTGTACCCCTGCCCTGGCAGTGATCGCATATAACATAGGTCTTTGATTCAATGGAGGGTCTTAACCTCTGGCGTGAAAGTTCAAGGAGCCCGAACTTTGAAATAGGGGCCACATCGGTCTTTGCCCTGTCTTTTTTAAGCTCTTCACGCAGGGTCTTTTCAATGGCCCTTATATGTTTTTTATCGCGCATGTCTATAAAATCTATAACCACCAGACCGCCAAGGTCGCGTAACCTGAGCTGCCTTGAAGCCTCTACTGCCGCCTCAAGATTGGTGCTGAAGGCCATGCTTTCTACATCCTTGCTGCTTTTTGCCCTGCCTGAGTTTACATCTATGGCAATTAATGCCTCTGTAGGGCCAAAGACAATTGACCCCCCTGATTTGAGTTTCACGTTGTTCAGATAAATACTTTCAATCTGCTCTTCAATGCCGTAGTTATCAAAAATGGGGCGGTTTTCCTTGTAGAGTTTAACCTTGCTGGAATCCCTTGGAGAAAAAATCCTCATGTATTCCTTTATCTTGGAATAGGTTTCCTTGTCATCCACTATGACCTCTGAAACCTCACTGTTATAATAATCCCTGAGGGTCCTGAGGCAAAGGTCATCCTCCTTGTGTACAAGGGTATATGGAGGGAGCTTTGCTACATCCTTCTTGATATTTTTCCAGAGCCTCAACAACCTGTTAAGGTCCTTTGATAGGTCTTTTTTGCTCTGCCCTTCAGCAACTGTTCTTATGATATAGCCCACACCTTCAGGGTATTTCATATTATTCATTATTTCCTTGAGGCGGTTTCTCTCCTCTTCGCTCTCTATCTTCTTGGATACGCCATTTATTGTACGACCCGGGGTCAAAACAACATATCTTCCGGCAAGGGAGATATATGTGGTGAGATGGGCGCCCTTTTTACCGGGCATATCCTTTAACACCTCAACAAGAAGCTCCTGCCCCTTGTCTATAACCTTTTCAATGGGGGGGTAAGGGCGATCCCTGCTTGTTTCAACTGCCTCATTGTAATATTCCGGGTGAATGGAGTCTATTGGTAGAAAACCATTCTTATCAGCCCCAAAATTGACAAAACAGGCCTGGAGGCTAGGCTCTATACGTTCAACCACACCTTTATAGACATTACCCTCCATCTGCTCGCCGCTTATGGTATCAATATGAAACCCTTCAAGCATACCATCAGAAACAAAGGCGATACGGAGCTCTTCTGACTCAACCGCATTGATCAACATAATTTCTTTTTTCATAAATTTTCTCTTCCTGTATATTTTAATAAACAGCAATCATATTGCTGTAATTTTCTTTATTAGATACCATCATTTGAGTTAATTTTAAACACTGCTATCTGGTTTAAACCTAAAAGTCAATATTCGTCAGCCAGGGTTTTATCAGGTGTCTGTTAATGTCTCCTGTTAATCACACTTGCCGCATACCCCGCACCGAATCCATTATCAATATTAACTACAGTAACGCCTGATGCGCATGAATTAAGCATGCCCAGAAGCGCGGATATACCCCCGAAACTTGCCCCGTATCCAATGCTTGTGGGTACAGCGATCACAGGTTTATCAACAAGGCCGCCTATCACGCTCGGAAGCGCCCCCTCCATGCCTGCAACAACAATCAGCACCTCTGCACTGAAAATTGTCTCCTTCCTCGCAAGTATACGATGAAGGCCTGCCACGCCAATATCGTTTATTGTCTCTACCCTGTTTCCCATAAATTCTGCTGTAACTGCCGCCTCTTCAGCAACAGGTATATCAGATGTACCAGCGCATATCACAAGGATGGTGCCACGCCCTGTGATCTCAACAGGCTTTTTTGTCAGCATAAGGACCTTTGATCTTTCATGGTATTGGCTTAAAGGAAATTCCCTCACGATCTTCTCAGCCTTCTCGCCAGAAAGCCTTGTAACAAGAATGCGCTCATCCTTTTCATACATCCGCTTCATTATAGATATAATATCTTCAGCCCTTTTCCCCTGTCCGAATATCACCTCAGGTGTGCCCTTCCTGAGTTCCCTGTGATGATCTATATTTGCAATACCAATATCCTCAAATGGCAGGGTTTTAAGGCTCTCCATTACCTCTTCAACTGTAAGATTATTATCCCTGAGATCGATCAGAAGTTCTTCAAGTTTTTTTTTGTTCAAAGAGATTTCCTTTCTGGAATATCTATTATTTTAATCATAAGCACTGTTTTGATTATATAACTTCCTGCGGTTCGGCTACACTATATACCATATGAATGGTCGTTTTGATACAATCTTATTATGTTTTCCATATTTTCCATCGAAAATTACTAAATTTTACAATAAATTACAACTCCTTTATTCAACTTACCGGAAATATGCGGCTTTTATTTTTTTCTTCATTAAAATCAAGGTTATTAATGATTGATTAATAATAAACAAACAGCTATTATCCGAACAATCCAAATAAAAAGTTATACTTAAAATAGAAACCATACAAATTCCGGCTCATCTTTGTGTATAACATTCAAAATGTAAAGAAAGCCGGATCAAGTGAATAAATTGTTAACGGCAATGAAGATAATAGAGCAAAAACAACTAAAAGTGGACGACGAGTTGCTTTCTATTTGTAATAAAATACATGCGGAAGGAAAGTCCGATGAAGAATGGGCTGAAATAGAGTCATGTGATATGTTCCAGAGCCCAAAGTATTGCGGTGGTTATGATGCTACAGAGCAGGGCTTTTGGTTCAGTTACTATGATCAAAATAAAAAAGAGTGGTGGTTTGAAATAACAACTGAATCGCTTAATAAAATCATAAAAGGGGAATTACAATATTTGGATCTATATGAACCAAATAATTAAGGCAGTTAATAAACAAATTAACAAGACCGCGGAGGCTCCATTTTGTTTTTCGCGAAGCATCACGGCGCGGCTTGTTATTTGAGGGTTATTTTTCAAAAACTATGGACTTTAACCACTTAATAAGCAAACAAGAACTTCAAAAACCAATTAGCACAGACAAAGCTTTCAAATGGGTTGAGTCCTTGCTTAATAGGTTTCTTGAATCCGAGGATTCAAAAAGATTTCTAAGGCTTAAAAATGGAGTTACCCAAGAACTAATTGATGAACTTTATCCGCTAGGGAAGTATTCAAAAAATTATTACAATAATCCTGATATTTTTTTGAAATATTACCCTGGATCAGAAAAATCTTTTGATGCTGATTTTATTGATGGTAAGGGAAATTTAATTGAAAAAGTAGAAGTTACCATGGCCATTGATGGTCAGCAACAACGAATACAATCGGAAGCGATTAATGAATTTGGGCATTCACCTGTTTATCAAACTCCTAATTATACTGGGAATAGAAGAAACAGAGTTTTAAAAGAGACAGAATCAACCACCATTAGCTCTGATAAAATATTTGAAATACAAACCAAAAGAATCCAGGAGGCTTATAGGAAAAAACATACGAACATAATAAAATATCCCAACATGACCTTATTAATAGGTGTTGACATTCCATTGTTTATGGAATGGGAATATGAGAGGATTATTAGTCAATTTGAAATGCTAGAAAACAGTTTTGAAAGTATTAAATGCGTTAATGTGTCAAGTGATCACTGTTGGGTATTAAAATAACAATCGCATCTACAAGGACCGTGCTATTTTTTCGCCTTTTTTGAAGTATATGCCAACTCAGTAATATCGTACCTTAAACATGCTAAGTTGGTGTGCACCGCACGGCCTGTAATGCAGCGCGTTACATTTCAGAATTCCATGCAATGAAGAAAGGAGAACACTATGATTTGGTGGTTAATAGGTGGTATTATATTGTTTTTTATTCTTCGGTCTTTTTGGAAAACACACACTCATCCTGCTCACATTCTCGACAGGCAAGCTATCAATATGAATTGGGACCTGTGTGAAACAATAAAAGATGAACAGGGATATCGCAATACTTGTTTCTGTAGAGACGGTATTAAAGTGATGATATCTTTTTCCGAAAAAAATATACATCTAATTCATCCGAAACAAAATAAAACATTTAATGATTTTATAGAACTCGAAAGGTTTCTTACAAAAAAAGACATTTCAAACTCCACAAATGAAACTGGAAATAATGTATCAAAGTGTCTCAACGAAATGATGCAGATTAAAAAAGAGATTAATGTTCTTGCATTTGTTGAGGTTGAAAGCGCTGTGAAAGAATTAATAAAAGATACAGATAAAACAAATTATTCAATTGATGTTGATGGCCTAAGTCCCAGAACTCTGGTGTTTTTATTAATTACTAATGTAATACAAACCCTTTTACCTACAGGGCAATACCATATATACAGAGGCACATTAAACAAGCAGGGAAATGCGCTTCTAACTCTATGGGATAAAGCTACAAACGAATTACAAAATCTTAATTATTATACTGAAAAAGAAGCTCAGGAAGACAAAACTTGGATAAGAACAAAAATCGAAGCTGTCGGGTAGCCTACACTCCATTTTTTTGTCTTCAAGCCTTGAAATGTAACATAAGCATTCAGTGGAGCGCAAAAAGCGTACCCCACTGATGCCAGGCGTTGGTGTGCTGGAAAGTAAAAAGAATAAAATGTCATATTGGTAAATGAAGGAAGTTGCAAGTTACATGTAACTCAAGGGCGAGAGAATGATTCAAAATATTTTCAGGAGGAAAAACAAGGCCAGTAAATAAATCCGGATATCTCTATTACTTGATATTTCTTTGAAAATAAAATTAAAAAAACGTAGTATTCAAAAGCATCAAATCTTTATAAGTCAGTAAATGAAAATAAGGAGCATTGTTGATGAAAAAATGGAAGTGGCCGATTTCTGACGGAACTGTGGGTTTTATAAATAGCCTAATATTTGTTTCTATTATAATAATTATTGATATTTTAATAATATGCTGCCCGTTTCCATTGGCTCATGGTTTACCGCAATAGGTTTTGATAATATTTATGAGCATGATCATATGATGTACAAAGTAAAGAAGTTGTTAAAAATTAAAGAAAGGGGTTAAAGTATAACTGAACCACTCAATTCAACAGACTGTTTAACTGCACTGCTGATGATCGGGGCCGCAAACTTTATGAACGAACTTACTCTTGACGAAATACGACAAAAATTAGTTGCAGCATATTCAGGCAACGAGGAAGAAGAACAATATTTTATTGATAGAATAAACGATTTCAATATGTTGTTGAGGTTATTGGTTATTTGTGCATCTCATTATAATTACTATTCTGATTCACAGGAACAAGCTGCTTATTATATATCTCTTTTTTCAGGCGAATTAATAAAGGAGGTGTCAGCACTTCTTGTAACTTATGCAACCTCATACTTTGTTGAAAGTGCCGACATATCTTTTAAAGCGAAGGCATATTTGATTGAAGCAATTAAGAAGTCTGAAGATTATGATGATATCAGACAATATATCGATCTTGATAACTGTAATGATTATTAAAACAACATATGAATAGGGGTCATATGAAAGCAATATGAATAGGTGTCAAATCTGCCGTTGACTCTTGGAGTCAAATATGAGTCAAGGGGTCAAAGAGTCGATCAGCGTCAATCCTACACAGTTGACAATGATACTGTCATTGATTGGTACCAAATAATAAATGGAAGTAAGAACCTATGATAAATCAAAAAATAATTCGTATGCTTGACATCATTTCTCGGGAACTCAATGAAAGACAAGTTCCTTACTCATTAATTGGTGCTTTGGCTCTTGGTAGTTATGGCTTTCCAAGGTTTACCGCGGATGTTGATATACTGACTGAGAATACTTACAGCGATATCATCTCTGAGCTTATGGAAAATCTAGGGTATACATGTTTTCAGAAAACAAAATTATTTGCACAGTTCGATTCTGAAAAAGGTGATTTAGGTAAAGTCGATTTCATGTTTGTATCAACGGATGAAGGTAAGAATATAATCAAGAGGAGCGCTTTTATTGTAGATGAGCTTATAGGAAGTAACCCTGTTGTTCAGCCGGTAGATTATATAGGGTTAAAATTAATGGCTATTGCCAATAACCCCACACGGTCAGTTAAAGATATTGTTGATATATTTCAGTGCCTGCAGGTTGTAAAAAATGGGTTGCTCCCCACGACTTTTGAATTGCCTGACAGAGAGAGAATATATTATTATGCTGACCATTTCGGATTGCGTGAAAGGGTAGATGATATCTTCAGAAAACTTAATGAAAAAGCAAATGCGCCAGAGGGCTTTGAGCTATGAATAAAGAAATGGAACGTATAGAGCGTGATAGAATGCTTATCAGGGAAATGATAGATGCTTCATTTGAACTTGCCAGAAAAAAGGGGCGCCATGATCTTGAACCTGGCTGTAACTGCATTTCATGCATCAATAAACGAAAGCGAATTATGGAGAATGCCGGAGAGAATGACGAGTGGAAGTACACGCTTTGATATCCTCCTTGTTTCCATGATCACTGTAGGAGAAAGAAGAAACATCTTTCCTAAAGCAGATCGAAAACGATTTTCAGAGCTTCATCAATTTTTTCCAAAAAGTTCTCTTCCAACTCTCCTCGTATTTTGACCAGTCGAGCCCGATGATCAATGGGACGTGTCTGCAGGCAATCTGCCACAGATTTCTTGATTAATCCATTTTTAGCAGATGGGATTATTTCAACATTTGTGATGATACTGGCTTTTCTATCAGTCCATTCAGTTAATGGAACTACCTGGATAACCGGTACCCGCTCATTATAGATGTTGTTTGTAACAATAACACATGGTCTGATCTTTCCGGTTTCCGAACCCCTGGTTGGATCAAGATTCACATCAATAACCATTCCTCTCTTTAATGTGTTCATGCCGTCCACTCTGATAATGATGCATCTGTCCATTCCTTTGTTTCATCATCTTCTTCATAGACTTCGGCATATAAAGTGGCCGACTCCATCAAACGCTGCTTAGCCAATTCTGAAGACAAATGATCAAGTGCAGCACGTACTACGTCGCTTTTATCCTTAAATCCATATTGCTTATATTGCTCAATAAACTCGATATGTGATTCTTTAATAGTAAATTTGGCCTGAATCATTGCGCCCTCCAAATAAGCCTTTATATTAACCCTATTTTTGGGGCCTATTATAGGGCCTAAGCAGTAAACTGTCAAAGCCTTTTCCTTTAAAAGCATCATCTTTCTGGCAATTTGTCCGGCTCAGCCTTGATTGTAGGAAGACGATAGGTGTCACAACCGCACCTACACAGTTTACAATGATGCTATAATTGTCTGGTATCAGATAATAATAAAGGAAGCTAAGAACCTATGATAATCAAAATATAATTCGTATGCTTGACATTATTTCTCGGGAACTCAATTCAGAAGGCTTTGTGAATTATGAATAATGATAGAGAACGTATAGAACGCGATAAAAGGCTTATCAGGGAAATGATAGATGCTTCATGGGAACTTGCCAAAAAAAAGGGCTACATGACCTTGAGCCATGCTGTAACTGCATTTCATGCATCAATAAACGAAAACGAATCATGGAGGATACAGGGGATAACGACGAGTGGAAGTACACGCTTTGATTGCCCCTTGTTCCCATGGTCACCGCGGGAACAAGAATAAACAAGCAAGCCGGGGAATATCCTAATCAAAAACCGTCATTCCAGTGCAGACGGGAATCCATTTTAGATTTTAAAAGCTAAAGCCAATGGATGCCCGCCTTCGCGAGCATGACGACATAATATTTTGTTCTAAATATAACTTTGTGTTCTTCGCGTCTTCGCGGTTAATCTTTTCCTTGTCCCCTTTTTCTTCTTTTTAGAGGATCCCAAATATTTTGCATTGACAATGGTTTTATTTTAGATTCAAAATTAATTTAAAATTTAGTAATATATGACGCATATAATATAAATATTGGCTTTCCATAGTGCATTTTATGACACAGAGGCAATAGAAAGCTATCAGGATGGAGGTTTATTTTGTATCAATTCAGACCGGTAACAGATCGAATGCGCACCATGTATGAAGCGATTCGTGAGCGAATATATCATGTAGACCCGGAACGATCACTTATCGTTACAGAAGCAAGTAAAAAACACGAGAATGTTATCCCTGTTCTCAGGTACCCGATGATCTTCCGCGAGATGTGCGAAAAGATGACCCTGAGAGTCGAAGACTTTGAAATCCTGGTGGCAAACAACAGTAAATATTTTTGCGGTACTATAATCAATCCCATCTGGGGCGGAGGTGAGATATACTTGAACCCTGTGGATAAGGGCGAATGGAAAATGGGCGATGACGGCTATTATCACAATTCCGCTACTGATGAGCTTCGAATGATTATGAGTCAGAAAGACTATGACGAGCTGAATTCAGTTCGTGAGTACTGGAAGAACCGCACGTTTACCAGTCTGGCAGACGCATGGCAGCCGGAGGGGTATGATGAACTGGCGAATCTTGCAGTTCGTGACTTTGGAAAGGAGGCCCCGCTTATTCTGATGCCTCCAGGTCACATGACACCCGGATATTCAAAAATATTGAATACAGGCTATGCCGCCATCTCTAAACGGGCAAGAGACTGGATGGATGCACACAGGAACAATCTTATGGGTGAGGACGTAGAGAAATATATTTTCTACTCTTCTGTGGAAATATCCTGTAGTGGCGCTACAACCCTTCTCAAACGATACGGGCAGGCATGCCTTGATAAAGCTGCTAAATGCAGTGACCTAAAGCGTAAAGCGGAGCTCACCCAGATGGGTGAAAACCTGACATGGATCTCCGAGAACCCTGTTCGTACCTTCTGGCAGGCCTGCCAGGCCGCGCTGCTTTATGAAATGATGATATCAATGGCCGGTGTAAATGATATCGGCTCCTTTGGTCGCTTTGATCAGTATACCTGGCCCTTTTTAAAAAAGGACCTTGAAGAAGGTAGTATCACCATGGACCAGGCACAGGAGATTGTCGACTGCTTTTTCATGAAGGTAAACAGCTTTTATAATGGAGGTATAGGTCCGCTTGTTCCAATAATCGGCATCGGCAATACCTACCTTCATACTACCATCGGCGGCGTAGATCCGGATACAGGTGAGGACGCCAGCAACCCGGTCACCTACATGACCCTCGAAACATTAGGCCGGCTCAGCCTGCATGATCCGACAGTTTCTCTTCGTGTACATAAAAACACGCCCGATAAGCTGTGGGAGTGCGCCATTACTGTAAACAAACAGGTGGGAGGTCTGCCGCTCTACCAGAACGATGACGTGATCATCCCCGGCATTATGAAGGAACTTGGATTCAGCCTGCGCGATGCGAGGGATTATGCGCTTATCGGGTGCCAGGAGATTACAGGTTCAGGTAATGACTATGCCGCAGGAAGCGGGATATCCCCGCCCAGCGGATACCTGCATTACAGCTCTATGTTTAACATGGCAATCAACGATGGTATTAACCCCTATAACGGCGAACAATGCCCCATCCACACAGGGTATTTGTACGATATGAAGTCCATTGATGAAGTTAAGGAGGCTTTTACCGCTGTTGCCCGTTATATCGTAAGGGCGCAGGTGTCCATTGACAATTATCTTGAATATATTTTTATGAATAATATGATCTTCCCTATTGTCTCCATGTCAGTAGATGGCTGTATGGAAAGCGGAAAAGATATCTCATGCGGAGGAGCCAAATACAACTCATACGGCGGAACCGCTGTGGGCCTGGCCACCATCGCGGACTCAATCACTGCCATTAAATACATGTGTTTTGACAAAAAAAAGTGCACAACACGCGAGCTCTACAATGCGGTTATGGCCAACTGGGAGGGATACGAGTCCCTTCGTCAAATCATCATAAACGAGGTGCCGCACTTCGGCAATACCGACCCTTATGCAGACATGGAGATGAAGTGGGTAACAGATACCTATTATAATGTCTGCAAAGATTGTTACAGCACCAGGTCGAAAATCTATAAGGCCGGCATGTACAGCGCGGCTAACCATGTTGCACAGGGTTACCATACCTGGGCCACACCGGACGGTCGAAAGGCGGGTACGCCGATCGCCGACGCTGCTTCTCCTGTTCAGGGGAGGGACAAGCTCGGACCGACAGCCGTGCTTCAATCCGCTCTCTGCTATGACCATAGAAAATTTATGGACGGTATGGCGCTGAATGTACGAATCCATCCCTCGGTACTCGACCGGGAAGATGGAATCGCAAAGGTGCGTGACATGACAAAGACATATCTGAATTCAGGCGGAATGGAAATACAGTATAATATAGTATCCTCCGACACCATGCGCGCAGCACAGTCGGACCCGGAGACCTATCGCGATCTTGTCGTGCGCATTGCAGGCTTTTCCGCCTATTTTGTGGAGCTTTCTATCGACTGCCAGAATGATCTTATTTCACGTACTGAAAATTATTTGTAGTCTGTAAAAGATCGGAGCAACAGCCCGTTGACATTTAACAGTTTTGAATAAAAACTAAATTCTCATCTTTTATACCTGTCCAGAAACCCGATCCACTGGGCATTCACATTTATGGAGCCAAAGTCCATATCCACCTTCCCTTTAATGATATATGGCCTTGCGGCATTCAGCATATGGCAGTAGGTGTTGTACACCTTTGGGAAAAACACGGTTTCATATATGCCGGTTGTATCCTCAAATGAAACGAATTTCATCTGGTCACCCTCCTTTGTCATTACAGTTTTACCTGTTACAAGCCAGCCTGTCATGGTTACATATCTCCCCACACAGTTATGTAGATCCTTTGCCTGTACATAATGAATCTTAGTCAGAAGATCGTTATAGAGTTCAAGCGGGTGCATGGAAAGTATAAAGCCCAGCGCCTCTGATTCATGCTTGAGCATCACCTGTTTTGAATATTCCTGTTGGTTCAGGGCAGGCTTGATTGTGGCAGGCGCCGGCCTTTTATTGTAATCAAACAGGGTTGGGATTGATGCACCTTCATCCTTATCAAAAAACTCAAGTGCCTGCAAGATAAGCCCCGGCCTGTTGATGTTGCCCGCAATACTGTCAAGGCATCCTGCCTTTACGAGTATCTTTACATCCTGCAGGTGAATATGGCCTGACATGCGCCTTAAAAAATCATTAAAGGATACAAACAGGCCATTTTTATTCCGCTCATGGATGATTGAATCCTTTGCATCTGTTGAGAGTTCACTTATCTGCATGAATCCTATTCTTATAGATTTGTCTTTCCCTGCGTATTTTATTTCGCTTGAATTGATATCGGGCGGTTGTATTGTAATACCCATACGTCTCGCCTCGGAGATATACCCATAGGTGGAGTAGTATCCCCCACCGTTTGAGATAACAGAGGCCATGAACTCGGCAGGGTAATGTGCCCTTAACCATGCTGATTTGTATGCCACCATGGTGTAACTTGCCGAATGGGGCTTACAGAAGCTGTAACCGTCAAACCCCATTATCATCTCCCACACCTGATCAATTATATCCCTTGTTACCCCCTTTTCAGATGCACCTTTTATAAACCTCTCATGAAAATCCCTTAATTTTTTCTCACGGTTTTTTTTACTTACCACCTTCCTCAGCATGTCTGCCTCAGCGGCATCAAAACCTGCCATGTATATGGCCGCCTGGCTCAACTGCTCCTGAAAGACCATAATGCCAAGTGTCTCATCCAGCACAGGCGCCATAAGAGGATGAACATGCCCCCATGGTGCGCCGTGAAGCCGTGAAACCCATGCGCGTATACACTGGTTGGATGCAGGCCTTATAATGGATGTAACAACCACATTCAGGTGAAAATGGTCCATTTTAATATAGTCACCGAATGGAATCCCGCTCGCCACCTTTGTAAGCACCTGCCTTGTGGCAGGGCTCTCAAAATAGAACACCCCGAATGTATCGCCTTTGTAAAATATCTTCACTGTTTCAGGGTCATCTATTGGGTTCCAGTTGGCATAGTCTATCTTTACACCATAGTTTTTTTCTACAAGGGCAATGGCATCCCGTATAACTGCAAGGCTCCTGTTGCCTAAGATATCTATTTTTACAAGCCCTGCCTCCTCTACAGAGTCCTTTTCCCACTGGAGCACCTGAACCCCGTTTGCAGATATCTCGACCGGGCAGTAGCGCCTGATTTCATCCGGCACAATCACCACACCGCCGCAGTGGACAGAGAGGTGATTAAGATGATTTTCAAGCTGGACAGCTGTTTCAATTATTTGATTCCACGGGGTGGTAAACTCTACGCCCCTCATCTTTGGATGATCCTTTAACCCCTCCCATACATCCTTAAGACGCCATGCAAAGCCGATCCTCTCTGTTACAGTGCCGATCTCCTGCTCAGTAAGCCCGAACACCTTTGCCACCTCCCTTATTGCAGAGCGTGCTCCAAAGGTGTTGTGATTTGCCACCATAGCGGTCTTTTTATTCCCATGATGTGAAAAAAGGTAGTCCAGCACCTGCTCGCGTTCATCCCAGGCAAAGTCTATATCTATATCAGGCGGATCAACCCTGCCCGGATTAAGAAAGCGCTCAAAAAAGAGGTTATGCCTTATGGGGTCAACATGGGTTATCCCAAGGGCATATGAGACAATGGATGCAGCAGCGCTACCCCTGCCGCATGAACGGGGGCTCTTTTTTGCCAGGTCTGCCACAACAAGGAAATAGTGGCTGAAATTCTTTTCGGATATGATCCGCATCTCATGGTCAATGCGCGCCCTGACCTTTTCTGTAATCTCGCCATAACGCCTCTTGCACCCCTCTATTGTTGCCTTATAAAGCGTGTCAAAGGCCTGTTTATCGTTCATGTTCTCAAAGGAAGGAAAGGTGAGGCTGAATATATCCCACTCCCTCATGCACTCATTAGCCACCTTAGCCGTATTTGCGATTGCATCAGGCACATGGGGAAAGTGGTCAACCATGGCCTGGGCAGAACAGAAAAAATTATGTTCAAGGCAGCAGTCCGCCTTTTTAAGACGGGAGAGCTTTGTGTTAAGGGCTATTGCCCTTAACACCCTGTGGAGTGGATATTGTTCTTTGTTAATAAGATATACCCTGTTTGTGGCAATGGGCGGGAGACTGTACTCCCTTGCAAAGGCAAGGCACTTATGCATACTGTACCCTGGCGACATCTCAACATAGAGGTCTGTATTCGAATCACGCCTGAGTGTCTTAAGCAGCCTGAAATCATCTGAGAATATTATGAGCCCGTTTCTGTTTTCCCTTAGCGCATCAGCCAGTTCAAATCCCTTATGACACTGCCTGGCAGAGATGATCCTGCACAGGTTTGAGTACCCTTCCCTGCTCTTCACCAGAAGGAGCGCCCTGCTGTTATCTGTTGTTATCTCGCTTCCGACAATGGGCCTGATATTCATCTCACGCGCTGTTTCAAGAAAAAAGATAAGCCCGTACAGGCCGTTTGTGTCTGTGAGTGCAAAGGTATTCATACCCGTATCAAGGGCAGCACGGCAAAGCCCTTCAATGGAGCCAATGCCGCGGCACCTGGAAAAGGAGGAGTGGACGTGAAGATGGATGAAAGCCATGATATCACCACAGAGACACAGAGATCACAGAGTTTTTATTTTAAAGTATTAATCTTTTTATTCCCTGTCTTAAAACAGGCACATTAAAGTTTATTAAAAGGCCAACCTTAAGGGCTCTCAATTTTAAATAAGTCAATAATTGTGCCTCATGTATAGGTAACAAACCATCAACAGACTTCAACTCAAGAATAACAATGTTTTCCACCAGAATATCTATTCTGTATCCACAATCCAGTTTTATACCTTTATATTTGATTGGAAGAGATTGCTGTCTTTCATAATTGATATGGTGCAATTTGAATTCATGACAAATGCATTCCTCATAGGTAGATTCCAGAAGGCCTGGGCCCAACTCTTTATGTACTTCAATTGCCGCACCAATTATTTGGCCTGTAAGATGATTAATATCCATTCTATAGCTCCTTACCTTAAAATATAGAATTATTACCAGTTGCGAAGGGAGACATTAATCTAATCGAACAGATGCTTCTCTGTTTGATTAAAACAATCACACCCTCTGTGCCCTCCGTGCCTCTGTGGTTAAACTTTAGTTTTTCCATAATTAACTAGTTCTTCCCCATACTTCTCCCTTATTCTGTCCATCGCAACAGAAATGCTGTTCTTTTTTAAAACCTGCGGATCAGGCATTGAAAAGAGCGGAAGCTGCCCTGCTGTTTTTTTTAGGTCTGTGAACCTTACCCTCATGAATCTTACACCGCATCTCCTGTCACATGCCCTGAAAAAGAGCCCTTCAATAACCGGGTAGAGTTCGCTCTCCCAGAAACCCTGTGAGGTAAGGGTGGCCTTTCTTACACTCTCCAGCTGATCCGAGTACCTGATCATAAGCCCTGCCCTGCCCGGCCTTAGCCCCCTTTTTCTGAGCCTCTGGGCGCATCTCTCCACAAGCCTGTAGAGCTCGGCAAGCAGCCCTTCATCATCATTGATATCCCTTTCAAGGGTGACATCCTCG
Organism: Deltaproteobacteria bacterium; assembly: GCA_016931115.1. Lineage (GTDB taxonomy): Bacteria > Desulfobacterota > DSM-4660 > Desulfatiglandales > HGW-15 > JAAZBV01. Next base: position 45,257 of record JAFGFM010000134.1, read on the forward strand.
CTTACCTCTGGTTCTGCTGAGGGCGGAAGCACAGGGGTGGGATCAATCCCTGTTGCCCTCTGGTGTATAACCCATGCCTGATTCTTGAAGATCAACTTCAGGTTACCCGCGTCCATCGCGGCTATTTCCTTCACAATGGTGATATTAAGCTCTTCAAGAAGCATACGGCTTTTTACATGGCCTATACCGGGGAGATAATCAACATTAAGGGGGGCCATAAAGGATGATTCCTGACCCTGATCAACATCCATGATGCCTCCTTTTGGTAAAAGCCTTGATGCAATGCTTGAGACCATCTTGTTCCCTGCAACACCAACCGCGCCTGAAAGGGACAACCGGGCATTTATATCGCGGCTTATGCGCCACGCCGCATCCTTTGCCCTGCCCCACAGCCGCCTTGTGCCTGTAACATCAAGAAAAATATGCCCCGGTTTTGACGGCTCCCACACAGGCGTATACTCGGAAACAGCCCTTGAAAGAAGCATTGAACCCCTTTCCACCAGGGCCGGATTTGGGGGAAGCACGATCAGTTCAGGACAGAATCTTAATGCCTTTCCAATGGCCATGCCCGTGAATATACCTTCACCCCGCGCCTCTGATGATGCGGCAAGGATCAAGGCCCGGTCTGACTTAGGCTGCGCCACAACAACAGGCCTCTCCCTTAACTCCGGGTGATTAAGCCTCTCCAGGGTTATGGGGAAGGAGGGTATGTGGAGATGGAGAATGTGGCGGAACATGGGAAAACAAGGGCGCAGGGCTCAAGGCTCAAGGCGCAAGGGAAGAAGGGGGTAATAAAAATCAAGGCACAGGGCACAGGGCACAAGGCGCAAGGGAAGAAAAGTGTAATAGGACTCAGGGCACAGGGCACTGGGCTCAAGGCACAGGGTGCAGGGAGACAGCACTATGTTAAAAAGGTTATTCATTTTTATGTTCTTCTCTGGCTTTAATAAGCTTTGCAAGCATACTTGAAATAGAACGACATTCATTACTGATATGGGTAAACTTACTTTCATCAATAACACCTATCACGTGGGCAATGATTGATTGTGTAAGAAGTTCAGCTGAAGAGCCTTTTGCTATATG